>DPKT01000173.1:368-10200 GCA_003542385.1 Desulfomicrobium sp. | reverse complement strand
TGGTCAGGACCGGGCTCCCGGCCCGCTCGCAGGCCAGGACCACCTCCGGATGTGGAAACCCGAAGCGGTTGTCGGGGCCGCAGGCGGCCACGGCCCAGGCTGCACCGACCTGTTCATACAGTCTGGGCTTCAGGCTCGATCTGGAACCGTGATGCGGCAGGACCAGGACTTCGGCCGCGAGGCCGTCGCCGGAAAGCAACACGCTGTCCAGAGCCCACTGTTCCGCATCGCCGGGAAGCAACGCCAGCCCCCTGCCCCTCCACACCAGGCGCAGCACCACGGACGTCTCGTTTCCGGACAGGCCCCGCTCGCCGACGGCCGGGTGCAGCACGTCGAGCCACAGGCCCGGCTCGATGTCGATGCGGTCCCCGGCCCGGATTCCACGCACCGGCCACAGCCCTTTCGACAGGAGCTTCTGCAGACTGCGCGAGTCCTCACTGCGGTCCACCAGGCCGGACCAGGCGAAGTACCCGACCTCGAAAGACTCCAGGATGTACAGCAGGCCCCGGGAGTGGTCCGAGTCCACATGGGACAGCACCACGCCGTCCAGCCTGGGCGGCCGCCCCCAGGCCAGGGCGGGCGCCACCAGGGCCCGGCCCGGGTCATAGTCGGCGCTCCACCCTCCGGCCCCGTCCACGAGCACCATTCGGCCCGACGGCCCGCGGATGCTGACGGCCTGGCTCATGCCCGTATCCAGCACCGTCAGTTCCACCGCCGCGCCGCCCAAGCCCAGTTCGTCACGCACGGACGGTGCGGCCATCAGCAAAAGGCCAAGCCCGAGAACAGCCATGGCTTTCGGTGCGGGCCGGCTCGCTCCCAACAGCGCGCTCGCCGCCAGGAGCATGGCCCAGTAGCCGACCACCGCGACGCCTTCGGGCCGCAACACGGCTGCGGCGCGGAGAGCTCCCGCCGCATCCAGAGCCGCGAGGCCCCGGTCCAGGGCTTCAACACCAAGTCCCGCCAGGAAGAAGCAAAGCTGCGCCGCCTCTCCGGAGACGAAGACGGCGAAGAGCCCCAGAAAGGACAACGGCATGACCGCCATGCCGAGGACGGGCAGCCAGAGGAGATTGAGCCACAGATGCACGGGCGTCTCGAAGAAATACAGGGCCTGGACCGGCAGGATGAAAAGATTGGCGCAGACCGTCACGGCCCCCATGGTCAGCAGGCCGCATGCCCACCGCCCCGCCCGGCCCCTTTGCCGCAACGGCTCCAGGGGGCCCGAAAAATGCGGCATGAAGAGGACGATGCCCGCCACGGCCAGAACCGAAAGCTGCAGGCCCACGTCGCGCGCCATGCCCGGATCCGACACGACGAGGGCCGCCACTGCGGCGAAGAGGGTGTCCTGAGATGGGTCTGCACGCCGCGCAGCAGATGCAGGGCCAGGGCCGTGAGCATGAGTGCGGCGCGCAGCAGGGACGGGGTGAAGCCGCCCAGCCACATGTATCCGAGGACCAGAGGCAGGGACAGGAGAATCCCCAGCTTTTGCCGGGGGAGAACGAGCAGCAGGCCGGGGCGGATTCCGGCGACGCCCCTGGCCAAAACCATTCCGAGCCCCGCCACCAGCGCCAGATGCATGCCGGACAGCGCCAGGCTGTGGGACAGGCCGGCGCGACGGATGCGGTCCATGAAGGCGGGATCGAGGTCAAACCTGTCGCCGAAGAGCAGCGCCCGGACAACCGCGCCTCCCTGCCCTGCGGGCACTCGCTTTTCCACGGCCTCCAGAAGCCTGCTTCGCAGCGACCTGCCTCCGTCCTCCCAGCGCACGTCCGCGCGCCCCCGCGAGAAGGCCCTGTGCCGGACGCCCTGGCGCGACCAGTAGTCCTCGTTGCTCGAAAGCCCGAAATTGTGCCGTCCTCGCAGTTCACGGATGCGCAAGCGGGCGTCGAAGGTTCGCCCGGCCTCGGGCAACGTCGGCGGGTCGATCCAGGTCCAGGCCAACCGTCCCGGCAAGGCCGCTCCCGTGTCCGCACGGACCACATCCGACGCGACGATCGTGACCCGCCGGCCAGGGTGCGTCCTGACCTCCCGCACGACGCCCGACACGCGAGCCTCGACGTTCCAGCCGGTCGCTCCGTCCCCGGACCGCGGCATTTCCAGGGCCAGTCCCAGGGCGAATGCGGCAACCATGCACGCCGCAAGCCAGCGCCCCCGGGCAAAGGCAAAAACGGACACAAGGCAGGCCAGGCCTGCCGGCATGGGAAACTCCCAGGCGAAGAGGCCACAGAGCCAGGCCAGAAGGCAAAGCTGCCAGGGCAGCGGTATGATGACGACCTGGCGCACGCAAACCTCCACCCCGCCGGCTAGCAGATGCCGTGTATCCTGTCATGGGCATGAGGCGGTAGGCGCGCTACGAGGTACCAAGAAGGACATTGCCTGTCCGCGCCTTCTCAGGCTATGGATGGGCGCTGTGGACCGGAAAGCGATCAACGATTTCAGGGAGCTCCAATGGAAGAATTTTCTGTACTTCTGGTAGACGACGAGGAGGATTTCCTGCGCACCATCATCAAGCGGCTGTCCAAGCGCGGCATTCGCGCCCAGGGCGCATCGAGGGGCGAGCAGGCCCTGGCCATGCTGGCCGAGGAAGCGCGGGACGTGGTCGTGCTGGACGTGAAGATGCCGGGCATGGACGGGATCGAGGTTTTAAAACGCATCAAGGCGCAGTGGCCCACAACCGAGGTCATCATGCTGACCGGACACGCCAGCATCGACGCGGCCATGCAGGGCATGGGCTGCGGGGCCTTCGACTATCTGATGAAGCCCGCGGACCTCGAAGACCTGCTCTACAAGCTCGAGGATGCGTACCGGAAGAAATCCCTGAACGAACGACGCCAGAACAACGGGTCCCCGGCCGACGGCCAGGCCTAGCCTCTACCGGAAACCCGCGTGGCGAATTCACGTTTCTTCTTCGACGCCAACGACTCCACGCTGCTGCGCATCGTCAACGACGTCCTGCACCGCTCCGCGGAGCGGGCCAGCGTCCGCTCGCTGATCGACAGCTGCATGCATCCCCACGGCATCAAGGAGATGGCCGCTCCCGGCGTGCTGCGGGTGGCCTACGCCATCGCGAGCCTGCTGGGCTCCCTGGAGGGCGGCAAGGCCGCGGACCGTATCAGCGCCCTGCGCGCCCTCAGGGACGAAATCCTGCTCTCGAACACGTTCTACCTGCAGAAGAACACCTCGCGCGTCCTCCTGCAGATCATGAAGGAGCTGGTCCGGCACAAGGACGACGAGCGGGCCCAGCTGCGCCTGGCCCATGACTTCCGCATGGCCTCCTCGGGCAAGCCCCGCGTGGTGCGGGCGGAACTGGAGAAATACCACCTCCTGGAAATGCCCGAGGAGTGGAACCAGCTGGCCTTCGACCACCACGTGCACGACGCCAACACCAAGGGCCGGAAATCCCCGACCCATCTGGTCATGGACGCCTGGATCAAGGGCATCCGCTTCCTGACCGTGGTCTACTACAACTACGTGGACGCCGAGGTGGCGAGAGAGCTGCTGGAAGCTGGGCGCATCCTGGACATGCACATCCGCATCGGCATCGAGGTCTCCTCGCGCTTCAGGGGCAAGTACGTCCGCGTCATCTGGGAGCCGCAAAGCTACACGGACCCCAAGTCCTTCCAGGACTTTCTGGAGGAGCAGCCCGTACGCGCCTTCATGAACGAAGGGCGCCAGATCTCGGCCTACCAGCAGAAGTACGTCTTCGAGGCCCTCGCGGCGTACAACCGCACCCACCGCGCCGCCATGGAGGAGGAGTTCGGCCTGATCCTGGACGAGCTCGACGAGGTCGGCTTCCGGGCTTTTGTCGGTACGGGCCAGCCGTCGCTCCTGCACCTGGCCAAATACATCCAGAGCGGACTGCAACCCAGGCTGCAGGACGCCGCGCGGCACATGGCCCGGGAATACGCCAAGGCCTCCCCTGAACGCCGCTTCGAACTGCAGACGCGCCTCGACGCCCTGAACGCCATCGATTCGGACCTGCTCATCTCGCGCTACCTGCAGCCCTGCCGCAACCCCGATCTGCACGACCCCACGGTGCCCCAGGACTCCGGCGAGGTGCCGCACCTGCTGCGCCTGCACATCGGGGAACTGCTGCCCAGGCTGGCCAAGTTCCACTCCAGCTCCCACTTCACCCTGAACCTGAGCAACCTGTCGACGGCTGACGCCCTGGAAATCCTCTACGATTGCCGGGGACATGTCAGCAACATCGAACTCTACAACCTCAAGGACGTGACCAGGGGCAAATGGTCCCTGCCCCCGACCGGACAGAAAGGCTGCCCAGGGGACGCGGTCGACCTGATCAGCCCGGAACGGACCTGCGCCCAGATCGCCGAACTGCAGAAGGCCCTGAACGAGGACAACGTCATCGCCCTGAAGCGCGCCATCCGCGCCGTGATATGGTCCTTCGAGGAGGACCGGCTGGTGCTGTCCAACACGCTTGCCCTGGCGTGCGGCAGGGACGACCTGTCACGCATCGCGGAGATCGAGACGGAGCTTGCGGACATGGACGCCCGCAAGGACAAGCTGCTCGACATCCTGTTCGACATCGAGAACTTTCACCGCCACTACAAGTCCCGTCCCCTGGGATCGCGCATCGGCAGCGGCTCCACGGGGCAGTCCCGACACCTGTACGGCATGGGCGTGGTTGTGCTTGAGACCCTGCCCGAGCGCGCGCGGAAGATCGCCCTGAGCCAGGGCGGTCAGCGCAAACTCCTGCCCGTCACGGCCAGGATGACGATGCACACGCGGTCGTGCTGCCACTGTCTGGCCGACGACACCCCGCTACTGCGGACAGTGCGCAGGATTCCGGGCCTGGAGCGCATCGGCTGCCGGACAAACCTGGAATGGTTCCTGGACCGCATCGACATCCACCCCAAGCGGCCGGGCAACATCGTCACCCTGGGCGGCGTTCAGCTGGAGCACGACAACGGCCTGCGGCTCACGGAGCAGACCGGTGAAACGGCCGCGCCCCTCTCCCTCAAGTACATGAACACGGCCCTCAAGAACGGGCTGAAGATCCTGGCCGGTTTCATCCCGGCCTTCCTGACCTTCGCCCTGACCAAGGACTGGTGGGTGCTGGCGTATATGGGCAGCTTCATCTGGTTCGGCATCACGGGCGTACGCAACGTCCTGCAGGCCGTGCTAGGCGGCGGGGGCCTGCGGCGCTCGCCCCTGGTGCAGTGGAATTCGCTGATCAGCTGGAGCCGAATCGCCGACGACCTGCTGTTCACGGGCTTCTCGGTCCCTTTGCTGGACCTTCTGGTCAAGACCATCATCCTGGACCGGACCTTCGGCGTAACCACGGCCACGGACCCAATGCTGCTTTTCGCGTCCATGGCCCTGGCCAACGGCATCTACATCTCGAGCCACAACACGTTCCGCGGCCTGCCCCGCGCCGTGATCCTGGCCAACTTCTTCCGCAGCATCCTGTCCATCCCGCTGGCCGTGCTGTTCAACAGCTCCCTGGCCGGTGTCATGCACATGGCCATGGTCACGGGCGTGGAGGACATCCTGCAGAAATGGGCGGCCATCGTCTCCAAGTTCGCCTCCGATTGCGTCGCGGCCATCATCGAGGGCCTGGGCGACCGCCACAACAACGTCCGCACCCGCCTGGCCGACTATCGCGCCAAGCTGGTCGGCATGTACGACGCCTTCGCCCGCCTGGACGTGCTCTTCCCCGAGGAGGACGTGCTGGACATGCTGCAGTCGCCCAAGATGTTCATCGAGACCATCTCCTACGAGGCCCGCGACCTGGAAAAGGTGCTCATCGTCAACGCACTGGACTGCATGTACTTCTGGCTCTACCAGCCGCGCGCGGCCAAGGCCCTGGAGATCATCTCCCGGGACATGAGCAAGGAGGAGTGGCTCATCTTCCTGCGCTCCCAGTACGTGCTCAAGCGCTACCGGGAGATCAGCCAGATGTTCGTGGACGGGTTGGTGGGCAAGAACTTCTCCAAGGCCCTGGCGTTCTACCTGGACCGTTCGGACAGGTACCTGCGCGACATGGAGGAAATGGCGAAAAGCAGGAAGCTGCGCTGAAGGGGACAAGGGGCGACATGCGCCCGGCAGGCCGCGGTCGTGCTGAAGAAGCATGGATTCCCGCCTTCGCGGGAATGACATCGGGGCAGGGCCGGTGGTGATTCGTCAAACCCTCGAACGTATGCCCGACAGGGAGGCGAGAATCCAAGGCTCAAAACCTCTCCGGCGAGCGCCGATCTCATCAGCTCCACTTGCGGTCGAGCATCAGGTGCGAGAAATACCCGACAACGGCCGCGCCGTAGAACGGGGCCATGGACCTGGGTGAGGCGCCGTAGAGCCAGATGGGGAAGAGGGCCAGGGGCAAGGGGATGAGGAGCATGGCCCACCAGGTGTGGGTCCAGCCGCGATGGGAGCCGATGGCGGGGAACATGGCCGCGAAACCGAGAACCGCGGCCCATTTGTAGTGCCCCTGCACGATGAGGGCGAAGTCCAGGACCGCCAGGGTCAGATAGAAGATGTGCTGGCCGCGCGAGTCCGTGTCCACGTCCGGAAACAGGCTGCCCAGCAGCACCAAGGCGCCGAGAACGGCCATCTGCGGCATGTCGGGGACGTACGTCCCGCTCCATATCAACCCGCCCAGCACCGCCGCGCCCGTCAGCGCCCCGCCGACGAGATGTCCCTTGTATCCCGGCACGCGAACCTCCGAAAATGCAAAGGCCCGGACAAGCCGGGCCCTTGCGGTCGATGACAAGCTCCTACATTGCGTCGCCGGCGTCCAGCTCGGCGATGGTCCTGTCGATGGACTCCCGCAGTTCCTGCGGCAGCCCCATGATCTCCACGTTCAGGAACCCGCGCACGATGGTCGAGGTGGCCTCGTCCTCGTCCAGGCCGCGGGCCATCAGGTACTCGATCTCCTCCTGGGCGATCTTGCCCACGGCCGCCTCGTGGGACAGCTCCACGCCGGGCACGCGCCCCTGCAGCTCGGGGATGGCGTGGATGATGCCGCCGCCGAGGATCAGGCCCTTGCACTCCAGGTGTCCGCGGGCCGGCACGTCGTTGCCGATGATCTCTCCGCGGGCCACGATGGTGCCGCCGGTGGTGATGGTGCGGGAGATGATCTCGCCGCGGGTGTTCGGGGCGTTCAGCACGATGCGGTTGCCCGTGTCCACGTGGGAGCCCTCGGGCGTGACGATGACGGAGTTGAAGCGCGCCACCGCGCCCTCGCCGTTCAGGTGGATGGTCGGGTAGGACTGCACGGACCTGACCTTCTTCAGCAGAACGTAGTTGTTCTGCAGGACGCCGTGCTCCTCGACGATGCCCACGGTGCGCGGCCGGACCACGACGTCCTCGCCCCAGTTGTGGACCATGGTGAAGGTCAGCTTGCCGCCCTTCTTGATGTAGAATTCCGAGATGCCCAGGTGCAGGGCCGAGGTCACGCCGTGGGACGTGGCGCAGCCGGTGATGATGTGGACCTCGGAGTCCTCCTCCACGACCACGATGTTGTGCACGTTCTGGCCCACGTTCTGACCCTTGATGAACAGGCAGGACTGGACCGGCTCGGCCACCTTGGCGCCCTTCTCGGTGCGGATGAAGTAGCCGCCGTGCAGCTCCTCGCGGGCCGCGGCGCGGGTGAATTCGTCCTTGTCGGGGTCCATGGCCTTCCAGAAGTACTCGGGCAGGCCGTCGTACTTCTTGAGCGCCTGGCGGATGCCCAGCACCTCCACGCCCTTGGCGGACGTCCTGCAGTGCACCGTGGAGTGGTCGAACTGCAGGAAGGTGCCGGCGCGCTGCTCTTCGGCGTCCACGTCCACGCCGACCATACGCAGCTCGCGCTTGCTGTCTTCGGACAGGGTCGACAGGTCGGGCAGGTCGGCGCTCTGCTGGCCGGAAAAGGCGTAGGAGTTCAGATCGACCAGGGTTTGGTTCAGTTCAGACATCTGATGCACTCCTTGTAGCCGTACTTGCTGATGTGATCCAGAATGTCGCGCGGCCGCGTGGGGCGAGTGTCGCAGCACAGCACGCCGTTGTACATGACCTGGCCGCGGTCGGCGTTGACGTAGTCGAGGATGTAGCCCGTGTGGGTGATGATCAGGCCGGAGGTCTTGTTGCTGCGGCGCAGGTCGCGCATGCAGGTGTCCGGCTTGGGCTCGGCCGCGCCGTCCAGCAGCGCCCGGGCCGTGTGGCCGATGAGGGCCATGTTTTCGAGGTCCACGCCCGACTCGGGCTCGTCGAAGAGGACGAGGCTCGGGTTCTGGGCCATGAGCTGCAGCAGCTCCGAGCGCTTGATCTCGCCGCCGGAGAAGCCGGAGTTGATGTCGCGCTCCAGGAAATCAGCGAAATTGACGGTCTTGGCCATGGCGTCCACGTCCACCTCTCGGCCGCGAGCGCACATGGAGACCAGATGCCGGGTCTTGAGGCCGTGGATGGTCGGCGGCCGCTGGAAGGACATGCCGATCCCCAGGCGCGCGCGCTCGTAGGTCGGCATGGCGGTGATGTCCGTGCCCTTGAAGACGATCCGGCCGGCCGTGACCGTGTAGCCGGAAAAGCCCATGAGGGTCATGAGCAGGGTGGTCTTGCCGGACCCGTTGGGGCCGAAGAGGATGAAGGTTTCGCCTTCGTCGATGTTCAGGTTGATCCCCTTGAGGACTTCCCGTTCGCCGATACTGACATGCAGGTTTTCGATCTGAAGCATATTGGCATCCCTATGGTGGTATGAAGAGCGGCCCGGAGGGCGCGTCAAGGCAAGAGATTGCGCTTAATGGAGGAGGCCCCAAATGTCCAGCCGCCCTACTTCCACTCCTTGAACGATTCCGAGCGATAGCAGTAGTAGCAGCGCGAGTCGTCGCGGAAGAAGCGCAGCAGAACCATGCCGGCCACGAACCCGCCGATGTGCGCCCACCAGGCCACCCCTCCCCCGCCCGCCGGGGCGAGCATCCCCGAGAAGACCTGGGTCAGGAACCACGCCCCGAGGTAGAAGACCGCCGGCAGTTCGAAGATGAAGGGAATGATCAGCACCGGCAGGAAGGTCACGACCTTGGCGTGGGGGTAAAGGAAGAAGTAGGCGCCCATGACCCCGGCGATGGCTCCCGAGGCGCCCACGACGGGCACCGTCGAATTCGGGCTCGTGACCATGTGCACGCCGAGCGCGCACAGTCCGCAGAGTACGTAGAAGATCGGGAAGCGCACGGGTCCCATGACGTCCTCGACGTTGTCGCCGAAGATCCACAGGGTCCACATGTTGACGATGAGGTGCAGCCAGCCCGAATGCAGGAACATGTGCGAGAAGAGCGGCAGCCAGGCGTTTTCGGGGTAGCCCTGCCACATGGCCCAGTCGGGGTGGAAGAAGCGGGCCGGGACCACGCCCAGAAGATGGAAGAGCTTGAATTCCTGGGCCGGCGACAGGCCGACGAAAAGCAGGAACACGATGACGTTGACCCCGAGCAGGGTCCACATGACGTACGGCTTGTGCCGGGAAGGAATGTTGTCGCGCAGAGGGAGCATGGTCAGTCCGTTTCGTCGAAGGTGTCTGGGTGTTCGAAGAGGTCGCGCAACGTCTCCATGTCCCGTTCGGAGCGGGCGCGCAGCATGCCGAGCACCACACCGAGCATGGCCCCGGCTCGGGTCCGCAGCTCGTCCAGGGAGCCGGAGTTGTCGATGACCAGATGCGCGGCGCGCACCTTTCTGGCCTGGGACCATTGCCAGGAGTCGATCTCGGCGATGCGTTCCTCGGACCAGCCCCGGCCGTGCAGGCGCTCATGGCGCACGCCGTCGGGGCAGAAGACCGTCGCCACCAGGTCCGTCTCGCCGGCCAGCCCGGCCTCACACAGAAGCGGGATCTCGGCCAGGGTCACGTCCT
>DPKT01000173.1:0-323 GCA_003542385.1 Desulfomicrobium sp. | reverse complement strand
TCCCGCCTCAGGCTCGGGTCCTGCATGGCCTCGCGCAGGCGATCCTTGTCGATGCCTCCGCCCGGAGCGGAGAAACGCTTCCCGAAGTGATGCTCCAGGATGGCGCAGCCCTCCCCGCCGCGGGCATAGGACCCGGCCACGACCCGATCCGCGCAGAAGACCGGCACGCCCGCCTCCTCCACCGCGGCCCGCACCGTGGACTTGCCGCTGCCGACGGCCCCGGTCAGCCCGATGCAGACCCGCTGCCGGGAAAGTTCATGCAACACGTGAAGAAAATCGTCCGGCGGCGGGACCGAAAAGGAAAGCTCCTCGCCGCCTGCGGG
>DPKT01000038.1 GCA_003542385.1 Desulfomicrobium sp. | reverse complement strand
GCGCCTGTCCTGGGCCGGCTTCGGCCGCTTGACCACGACGGCACCGGGCCCACCGAGCTGCCCGCCGCGGCGTATGGCGGCGTCTGTGCCCTCGATTGCCTCCACGGCCAGGACGATCCTCTCCCGAACCACCAGGCACTGCCCGATATCGAAGGCCCCGAGACTCCGGGACACGTTCCAGCCGAAAGAGATGTCTTCCTGCTCGCGCTCCGTGGGCTTTCTGCGGGTCAGGACGCCCTCGGGGGCGAGCAGATCGGGGGAGTAGAGATGGGGGGCCACGACATGCATGCCTTCACGTTCCAGTTCCGCGGTGACGGCCCGCAGCAGCGCATCGTCGCCGCGCGTCTTCGTCGAAAAAAGGAGCTTCGCGGCCCGCCAGTCCGGTCGCAGGTCAAGGGCTCGGGGTTTGTTGATGGGACCGGCCATGACCACGTGGGTCACGCCATGGGCGGTGAAGAAGTCGATGAGGCGGCCGAGCTGGCCGAGTTTGAGCCATACAAAGGCGTCACAGCGCTCGGGGAAGGCCGGGTCGGTGTCGGATGCGAATCCGGCACCGACGACCCGCTCTCCCCGTTCCTTCGCGGTTTTGGCCACGGTGATGGGAAACGCGCCCCCGCCGGCGATGATGCCAAGGGTCCTGCTCATGTCCGGCTAGATGCGTTCAGGCGTGATGGTGCCCCGTTTGCTGGCGCGGATGAACTCAAGGAGCTTCATGACCTGCGGGAAGCTTCCGAGTTCCGTCTCGACCTGTTGCATGACCTCGTTGCGCTCCTGATTGGAGCGCCAGATGAGCTTGTAGGCCGACTTGAGGGCGCTGATCTCCTCGGAGGAGAAGCCGTGGCGGCGCAGGCCGATGAGGTTCAGGCCCCGCAGGGTGGCGCGCTCGCCCACGGCAAGCATGAACGGGGGCACGTCCTGCGCCACGCCGGTCTTGCCGCCGATGAAGGCGAAGTCGCCGATGGTCACGAACTGATGCACGGCCGACAGGCCGCCGACTACTACTTCGCTGCCGACGATGACGTGACCGGCCAGGGTGGCGGCGTTGGCCAGGACGTTGTTGTCGCCGACGATGCAGTCGTGGGCGATGTGCGAGTAGGCCATCATCAGGTTGTCCGACCCGACTCTGGTCACCCCGCCGCCGCCTTCGGTGCCGCGGTGGATGGTGGAGAATTCGCGGATCTTGTTGCGGTCCC
Organism: Desulfomicrobium sp.; assembly: GCA_003542385.1. Classification (GTDB taxonomy): domain Bacteria; phylum Desulfobacterota; class Desulfovibrionia; order Desulfovibrionales; family Desulfomicrobiaceae; genus Desulfomicrobium. The sequence continues at coordinate 10,713 of DPKT01000038.1, read as the reverse complement.
CGATTTCGAGGCGTGTCTCCTCGCCGTGAAATTTGAGGTCCTGGGGCTCTCCGCCGACACAGGCCATGGAATGGACGTGGTTGCCGGCCCCGAGGGTGGTGAAACGCTTGATCTGTGCGCCTGCGTCGATGACGGTTCCGTCGCCGATGCGGACGTCATCCTCGATGACGGCAAACGGCCCGACGGTCACGCCGGTGCCCAGAATCGCGCCGGGAGCGACGACGGCGGCGGGGTGGATGGTCGTCTGCATCAGTCCTCCCTGGGCACCACGGATGCGGTCAGGATGCCTTCGGCCACGACTTTTCCATCTACCATGGCCTTGCCGTTGGTCTTCCACATCATCATCTTGTGGCGTTCATAGGTGACGTGCAGATGCAGCTGGTCACCGGGGAACACTGGGCGGCGGAACCGCACTTTTTCCATGCCCGTGAACAGGAAGATCTTCCCGACGGTCTCGGCCGGGGGCAGGCTCTTGATGACCATGATCCCGCCGGCCTGGGCCAGGGCCTCGAGGATGAGGACGCCGGGCATGACGGGGTAGGACGGGAAATGGCCCTGGAAAAAAGGCTCGTTGATGGACACGCTCTTGATGGCGTGCACGGATTTCATGGGTTCGAAGCTCAGGACCCGGTCCACGAGCAGAAAGGGGTAGCGGTGAGGAAGCAGATCCAGGATGTCCCGGCTGACGATTTCGCCGCTTTCTGGTTTGGTGATCATGTCGTTACCCTTTGTTGGCGATTTCTTCCCGCAAGGCGGCCAGTTCCTTTTCCAGTTTCGAAAGGCGGCGCTTCATCTCGGGCAGCTTGGGCATGATGGCGGAAGTCCGCAGGAACGTGCCGTGGGCCATGGCCGGAATGCCGCTCATGTCCTGCTTGGGCGGGACGTCCTGCCCGATGCCGGACTTGGCGCCGATGCGGCAGCCGTCCCCGAGGTGGATATGTCCGGCCACGCCGACCTGGCCGGCCAGGATGACGCCGTCGCCAAGGGTCGTGGAGCCGGCGATGCCGACCTGGGCCACGAGCAGGCAGTTGCGTCCGACGCGGACGTTGTGGCCGAGCTGAACCAGGTTGTCGATCTTGGTGCCCTGGCCAACGCGTGTCTCGCCCAGCGCGGCGCGGTCGATGGTCGTGTTGGCGCCGATTTCGACGTCGTCCTCGATGACGACCCTGCCGATCTGCGGAAACTTGGTCATGGCGCCGGCGCCCTGGGCAAAGCCGAAGCCGTCGCTGCCGAGCACAGTGCCGGCATGGAGGATGACGCGTTTGCCAAGGCACGTCCCGGCCATCAGGGAACAGTTGGGGTAGATGACGCAGTCCTCGTCGACGACGCAGTCTTCGCCGATGTAGCTGCCGCTGAAAATCCTGACCCCGCGGCCGATGCGCGCGCCCTTGCCGATTGACACGAAGGGTGCCACGGCCGCGACGGGATCGATCTCGGCTTCGGGATGCACGAAGGCCAGCTCGCTTATGCCCTCGAAGCCGCCCTGTGGCTTGGCGAAGAGGTGCACGCACCGCGCAAAGTCAAGGTAGGGGTTGGTGCTGATGAGGCAGGGTTTGTCCCCAGGAGCCTGGTCCGCCGAAACGATGACCGCCCCCGCCCTGGTTGTGGCCAGTTGGGGGGCGTACTTCGGGTTGGCCAGGAAGGACAGCTCCGAGGGCGAGGCGTCGGCCAGGGTGTTGACCCCGCTGACGTCCATGTCCTCGCCCTGCAGGGGCAGTCCCAGGCTGGTTGCGATTTCGGAAAGACGCATCGCTGTCCCGGTTACTTGCGCATGGCCTTGTTCAATTCGGCGATGATGGCGCCCGTCAGGTCGACATTGTCCTGGCTGAAGACAAGGCCGCTGGCCTGCTTGTCGAAGATGGCCGTGAACCCGTTCTTCTTACCGTAGTCCTGGATGACTTCCAGGAGCTTGTCGATGATGGGCTTGGACAGGCTCTGCTCGGCCTGCTGCAGCTTGCGCTGGTAGCTCTGACCCATGTCCTGGAAGTCGCGAACCTTGCGCTTGTACTGGGCTTCCTTGTCCAGCTTGGCTTCCTGGCTGAGCATCATAGACTGTTTCTGCAGTTCGTCCTTGAGGGTGTCCAGGGACTTCTTCTGGGCGTCAAGGTTGTCCTTCATGTCCTTGAACTGGGACTTGAGCTGCTCCATGGCCTTGGAACCGGGCTCGGACTTGGCGATGACGGCCTTCATGTCCACAAAACCGATCTTCGTTTCGGCGCCGGCCGTCAGGCTCATGCACAGGACGAGAAAAAACGTCAGGATGAATACACGCATGGAAATCTCCTCGATATGTCGGTAATCTCTGGTTTGATGTTAAAAGAACTGTCCAACTGAAAATTCGAAACGTCCTTCTCTCTCGTTGTCGATTTCGTCAAGCGGGTAGCCGTACTCCAGGCGCAGGGGGCCGAGGGGGGAGTACCAGCGTACGCCTGCGCCGACGCTCTTGTACAGGTCTGCGTCGATCTTCTCGTCCTCGTCCCAGGCCTTGCCCGCATCGAAGAAGACCAGTCCGAGCAGCCCCATCTCCTTGTGCAGGGGCACCAGATATTCGGCATTGAAGAAAAAGCTCTTGTTGCCGCCCTTCTCGTCGCCTTCGTCATACCCTTCCGAGGCGTCCCTGTCATCGTACAGGGGGGAGATGCTGCGTTCTTCGTAACCGCGGACGGAGTTCATGCCTCCTAGGTAGAACCGCTCGAAGGGCGGAATCTGGTCGCCCCCGTTCTCCATGATGTACCCGGCCTGGGCGTGCAGATGGATGACGGTTTCCAGGAAGATGGGGAAGTAGTGGTTGGCGTCGGCGATGTACTTGATGAAATCGTCGTCCCCGCCCAGGATGCCGCCGCCGTACTCGGTGGAGAACTGGTGCGTCATGCCCTTGGTCGGGTTGATGCGGCGGTCCGTGGTGTCGCGTTTGATTGATCCGTACAGCGAACTGGCCCAGTTCTCGCCTTCGATGTCCTTGATGACCTTGTCGGCGTCGTCGTCCACGTCTTCGATGGTGTACTGCTCAAGGCGGTAATGCCAGTTCAGGTTGGTGTACTCGCCCAGGGGGTATCCGAAGAGCAGACGTCCGCCCATGGACTGCTTGTCGTAGTCGGAATAGTCGTTGAGTTTGTTGTAGAGGCTCACGCCCATGCCGAGCTTGGTGTCGTTGTAGTGCGGGTTCCAGAAAGTCGCCGTGTAGTCGGCGGACTTGGCGCTGATGGTGCCCGTGAAACCAAGCTGGTAGCCCATGCCGAAGAGGTTGCGTTCCAGAATCTGACCCGAGAAGAACACCTGCGAGTAGCTGGAGTAGCCGACGCCGGCGGAGAACTGTCCGGTGGGCTTTTCCTTGACCTTGACCCTGAGGTTCAGTTCACTGGGCGAACCTGCGGGCTCGGGGGTGATTTCCACGGTTTCGAAGAAGTCGAGCTTGTTCAGGCGTGCGTTGGATCTGCGCAACTGGGAGCCGTTGAAGAGGTCGCCGTCGGCCAGCCGCATCTCGCGGCGGATGACGTTGTCCCTGGTCTTGGTGTTTCCCTCGATGAGCACTCGGTTGATGGACACCTTGGTGCCCTTGGACATGGTGTAGGTGAGGGCCACGGTGTTTTCGGCGTCGTTGCGGTCGATTTTCACGTCGGCCTCGGCAAAGGCGTAGCCGAAGTTGGAGTAATGCTCCGTCAGTTTCTGCAGGTCGGAGCGCATGACGGACCGGTCGAGATAGTCCTTTTCCGCGACAAGCTCGTCCATCTTCACCACGGAGTTCAGGTCCTGGGGGGCGCCGATCATCTCGCCGGCGTACTCCAGCGCCGTGACCTTGTAGCGCGCGCCCTCGTCCACCTGGAACGTGACGGTGATGCCCGTGTCGGAATACGCGACCTCGGGCTGGCCGACCTTGGCGTTGAGGAAGCCGCGGTTGCCGTAATACGCTTCCAGGGCGGCGGCGTCGCGGTCGAGGATCTCCTCGCGCAGGACGCCCGACCCGGTGATCCAGGACAGCATGCCGCGTTCGGACAGGGCCAGCTCGTCCTTGAGGTCGTCGGGGTCGAGCTGTTTCGCGCCCTGGATGACGATGTCCGTGACGTAGAGCTTGTTGCCCTCGTCGACGATGATGTTCAGACGGGCGCGCTTGGCGTCGGCCTGTTCGAGGGCGTAGCTGACCTTGGCGTTGTAGAATCCGTCCTTGCGGTACAGTTCGCGGATCTTGCCCATGTCGTCTGCCAGGACGCGCGGGTTGAGGACAGCGCCGGTCTTGGTGGCGATGGCCGCCAGCAGGTCGTCGGCGTCCAGTTCCTGGGCGCCCTGCACGGAGATGGCCTGGATGAGGGGCTTTTCCTTGACCGTGATGATCAGGCGCTTGCCTTCGGAACTCTCCTCCATGGAAATTTCGATGTCGTCGAAGTAGCCGAGGTCGTAGAGGCTTTTGAGTTCCGCGTTGACGGTCTTGGGGTCATAGGCGTCGCCAGGCTGAATCTTGAGGCGCATGAGCACGACGTCGTCGTCGAGAATTTCGTTGCCGCGCACGTCGATGGCGGCGATGCGGTCCTTCTGCTCCATGCCGAGCTTGATCTTGGCCGCCGTCTCGTCAATGGCCGGGAGGATGTTGATGATTCCTTCCTTGACTACGAAGAACGGCTTGGGCTCGGCCACGCCGTAGGCTTCCACCAGACGGGTGTCCAGGCTGATGCTTTCCCCCACCTGGCTGAAGCTGCCGTAGACGGCATGGCCGGCGCCTGCCAGCAGCGCCATGTCCTTGGCCACGTTCAGATCCAGAAATTCGATCTGCTGTTCCTGCAGCAGGCTGAGGGTCTCCTCCTCGGATACGACCTGAAAGCCCATGTCAGTGAGCCGATCGCGCAGCATCTTGGGCAGGCTTTCTTCCAGGTAGGCCAGGTCCGGACCGGCATTCACGGCGAAGGGCAGAACGATGACCTTCCCCGAAGTTTGCGCGAAGGACGGTCCGGCGCACAAGAGACCGAGGGCGAGAAGCAGAAGCAGGAACGCATTACGATTCATAGAGTTCTCCGGAACGAAGCTCCAAGGTGCGGCGCATGCACTGGGCAAGTTCAGCATTGTGGGTGACGACGACCAGGGTCACACCCTGATTCCTGTTCAAATGCAGCAGGAGGTCGTTGACCTCCCGTCCTGTCCGTTCATCCAGGTTGCCGGTGGGTTCGTCGGCCAGCACCACCGCGGGTTCGAGCAGGATGGCGCGAGCGATGGCCGCGCGTTGGCGCTCTCCTCCGGACAGGGTGGTTACCCTGTGATGGAGGCGATGCGCAAGCCCCACGCGCGACAAAGCAGCGTCGGCCATTTCCAGGGCCCGGCCCCGGGGCATGCCGCCGATGATGCCGGGCATGGCCACGTTTTCACGTGTGGAAAACTCAGGCAGAAGGTGGTGGAACTGGAACACGAAGCCCATGTTTCGGTTGCGGATGCGGGCCCGGTCCTTCCAGCCGAGGGTCGAGATGTCCGCTCCGTCGAAGAGGATGGTCCCCCGGGACGGTATGTCCAGGGTGCCCATGATCTGCAGAAGCGTGCTCTTGCCCGAGCCCGAGGCCCCGATGATGGCCAGGGAGTCCCCGCGGCTCACGGTCAGGTCGATGCCGTTCAGCACGGTGAGGGTTTCCTCGCCCTGCTGATAGGATTTGCCGATGCCCTGCAGGCGGTAGACGTCACTCATAGCGCAAGGCCTCGGTGGGGTGCATCCCGGCCGCCTGGCGGGCTGGGTAGAGGGTGGCGAGAAAACACAGGATCATGGCCGACACGGCGATGAGCGACATGTCCAGGAACTCCGTCTTCACCGGGAGGTGGTCCAGGTAGTAGACGTCGGCCGGGAGCTTGATGAACTGGTACTTCTTGAGCAGCGAACAGATGGCCAGGCCCAGACCGAAACCTATGCTCGTGCCCACGGCGCCGATGAGGGAGCCCTGCAGGATGAAGATGTTGCGGATCTGAGTCGGCGTTGCGCCCAGGGCCATGAGCACGGCGATGTCCTTGGTCTTTTCCATGACCATCATGACCAGGGTGGTAATGATGGAAAAGGAGCCCACCAGCACGATCATGGTCAGGATCACGGCCATGGCCGTCTTTTCGAGCTTGAGGGCCGCGAAGAGGTTCTGGTTCATCTCGATCCAGTTGCGCGAATACAGGGGGAATCCCCCCAGGGCGCGGATCAGAAGCTCGCCGGTCTGCTGCACCGCGTCGATGTCGGTCACGCGGTACTCGATGCCCGTGACGACGTCGCCCTCGAAGCCGAGGATCTTCTGGGCCTCGGGGATGGAGACGAAGACCAGGGACGAGTCGTATTCGTACATGCCGGAATTGAAGATGCCGACCACGTTGAAGAAAAGAATCTTGGGCGAAAAGCCGGCGGCGGACTTCTTGCCGCTCGGGGCGAGCAGGCTGACGCGGCTGCCCATGGTCAGCCCCAGGCGGGCGGCCAGTTCCTTGCCGATGACGATGCCCGGCGTGTCCGCCGGTTCCCCGAGGTTCTTCAGGCTTCCGCTGACCAGGTCCTTCTCCACGGACAGGACCTGCCCGGCCGTGTCCGGGTCGATGCCGCGCAGGACCACGCCTTTGACTCCCGTGGGCGTGGACAGCATGACCTCATAGTAGATGAAGGGGGTTGCGGCCGCGATGCCGTCGAGCTTCAGGCTTTTGTCCACCAGACCGTCGTAGTTTTCGATGGTCTGCTTGACCGAGCCGACGATGAGATGGGAGTTGATGCCCAGGATCTTGTCGCGCAGGTTTTCGCTGAATCCGTTCATGACGCCGAGGACGACGATCAGCGAGGCCACGCCGATGGCCACGCCCAGCACCGAGATGAGCGAGATGACGGAAATGAAGGCCTGTTTGCGCCGGGCCAGAAGATACCGCAGAGAGACAAACAGTTCGAATTGCATGGGTTCTCGCTTGGTGGAGACGTGCCGGACAAAGCGCAGGGGCGCTAGCCGGCGATCTCGGGCCGCAGCAGCGGGAAGAGGATGACCTCCCGGATGGACGGCGAGTCCGTCAGCAGCATGACGAGGCGGTCGATGCCGATGCCCTGCCCTGCAGCGGGGGGCATGCCGTACTCCAGGGCGCGGATGTAGTCCTCGTCCATGGCGTGGGCCTCGTCGTCACCGGCAGCCTTTTCGCGCACCTGCTCCTCGAACCGGTCCTTCTGGTCGTAGGGGTCGTTGAGCTCGGAAAAGGCGTTGGCCATCTCCTGCCCGCAGATGAACAGCTCGAACCGGTCCGTGATCTCGGGGTTCTGGTCGTTCTTGCGCGAGAGCGGGGAGATGTCCGTCGGGTAATGGTAGATGAAGTGCGGCTGGATGAGCTTGGGCTCCACCAGGTTGTCGAAGAGCTTGGCCTGGAGCTTGCCGAGCTTCTCCTTGGGGTGCACGGCTTCGCCGAGCTTCTGGGCCAGGTCCTTGCACTTGTCGTAGTCTTTGTAGATTTCCGGTGCGACGCCGCCGATCTTTTCCAGGGATTCGTGGAAGGGCATGCGGACCCAGCCGTCCTGCAGGTCGATGGTCTGCCCCTGGTATTCCACCAGAGGGGCGCCGTTGACAGCCTTGGCCACCCCGCCCAGGAGTTCCTGGGTCAGGTCCATGAGGTCGACGAAGGTTGCGTAGGCCCAGTAGAATTCGATCATGGTGAATTCAGGGTTGTGCCGCGTGTCGATGCCTTCGTTGCGGAAATTTCGGTTGATCTCGTAGACCCGGTCGAAGCCGCCCACCAGAAGACGCTTGAGGTACAGCTCCGGGGCGATGCGCAGGAAGAGGTCCATGTCCAGGGCGTTGTGGTGCGTCCGGAAGGGCTTGGCCGTGGCGCCGCCGGCGATGGGCTGCATCATGGGCGTCTCGACTTCCAGGAACCCGCGCTCGTTCAGGAAATTGCGGATGAACTGCACGATGGCCGTGCGCTTGCGGAAGATTTCGCGGGCGCGGTCGTTGACCAGCAGGTCGACGTAGCGCTGGCGGTAGCGGGTCTCCACGTCCTTCAGTCCGTGGTACTTCTCCGGCAGGGGACGCATGGACTTGGTCAGGAGGCGGACCTGATCCGCCTTGACGGTCAGTTCGCCGGTCTTGGTGCGGAACAGGCCGCCGACCACGCCGACGATATCGCCGATCTCGAATTTCTTGAAAACCCCGTACGCCTCTGCGCCGAGGTCGTCGCGGGCAGTATAGACCTGGATTTTTCCGCTCGTGTCCTGGATGTGGAAGAAGGTCACCTTGCCGAAAGAGCGGTGGGCCATGATGCGGCCGCACAGGGAAAACGAGCCGGCTTCGCTGGCCAGCGTTTCTTCATCCTTGTGCCCGTGGGCGTCAAGGATGTCTCCGATTTCGGCCGAACGGCGGAAATCGTTGGGATATAGCGGAATGCCCGCGTCAAGCAGGAACTGGGCCTTTTCCTTGCGGTGGCGCAGCAGCTGCTTTTCGCTGGGGGCATTTGTCTGTTCTTGTGTCAAGGAAAGTCTCCTCGGGGGTATTGGCGTCGGATAAACAAACGCGGGTATTGGAAATTGTACCCGTCGTCAAGAAAAGTCAATGCCGGGAGCTGGCGTCCGGCCTGCAAATCCGCCGGGTTGGAGGCTCTGCGCCAGCCGTTTTCCGTTGCCCAGGATCGCGCAATCGGAAACGCGCAGTTTCGCCAGGAGCCGGGCCAGGGCCAAGCGCTCGGATTTCGGGGAGAAGAGCGGGTAGTCGCTGCCGAAGAGGATGCGGCCCCGGTCATGGCGGGCCAGAAGCGCGGCCATGGCCGAAGCGGGGATGACGTCATGGCAGCAGGATGTATCCATATAAAGGTCCTTTCCGGCTAGGTGCTCCAGGGTTTCGTCCCATAGGCCAAGCCCTCCCAGGTGGGCGGCGACGACGTCGAGGCCTGGATGGCGTTTCAGGACGATGGCCAGGTCTCGCGGGCGGGAAAGTGTCTTTTCTCCGATCCGCACCGGGCCCATGTGGACCATGACGAGGAAGCGGCCCCGAACGCTCTCCCAGACGGGGTCCCAGCGGGGCGAGCTCAGGGGGATGCCGGAGAGGTCGGGGTGGATTTTCAGCCCGCGGATTCCGTTCCGTTCCAGGCGGTCCAGCTCATCCGTCCAGGCGGGGTGCTCCGGGTGGACCGTCCCCAGGGGGATGAGGTGCGTGTGGGTCCGTCGCAGCCCGATCATCCAGGAGTTGGCCGGAATCATCTGGTCCGGACGCAGGGCCGCGGTGAAGCAGATCGCCTGCGACAGTCCGGCTTCGGTCAGGTGCGCGAGGAGGTTTTCGGCCGAACCGTCGCCGGCCGGCTCGCGCCCGAACTCACGGCCTATGGCCGCCGCCAGCCTTGGGCCGATCTTTGGTGGGAAGACATGGGTGTGGCAGTCGACCATCCTAGACGAAGAGGGCCGAGAGCCAGTCCGGGACGCGAACGGGCCGGCCCTGGGCGTTGACCACGGCGTGCTGGGTAGTGCCCCTGGTCAGAACGTGTTCGCGCTTCTCGTCGGTGATCTCGTAGACGAAGTTCAGACTGGCCCGGGACTGCCCCGCAAGCCCGGTGCGGATGTGGATGACGTCGTCGTAGCGCGCAGGTGCAAGATAGCGGCAGGAGGCCTCGCGAACGGGAAGGAAGATGCCGCGTTCCTCGACGACGCTGTAGCTGAAGCCCAGGTTCCTGATCAGCTCGCTGCGGCCGCGTTCGAAGAGGTGCAGGTAGTTGGCGTAGTAAACCACCCCCATGGCGTCGGTCTCGCCGTAGGACACGCGGTGCGTGAGCCAGCACGAGGGCTTGGGGAATGCGTCGGTCATTCGTTCCGTCCGAGGCAGAAGGGGAGGAGGTCGAGCCCCTGGGGCAGGAACAGGCCCGAGGCGCCGGCCGTGCGCTCATCGAAGACGGCCGGTCCGTCCGACCGCGGGGCTCGCGTGCGGAAGACCAGGAACGGCACCGGGTCCTCGGTGTGTGTGCGGCGCACAACGGGGGTGAAGTGGTCGCAGGTCACGACGATGGTCGCGTCCTCGCCTTTCAGGGCCGCCAGGACCGGGGCCACGATGCGTTCGTCGAAGAGTTCGATGGCGCGCTTCTTGAGTTCCGCGTCGCCCATGTGGCCGCACTCGTCAGGCGCTTCAACATGGAGGTACACGAAGTCGCCGCGCTCGAGAAACTCGAGAGCCGCCCTGACTTTTCCTTCGTAGTTGGTATCGATCAGCCCGTTTACGCCCTCGACTTCGAGTACGTCCATGCCTGCGGCCCTGCCCAGGCCCTTGACCAGATCCACGGCCGAGACCACGGCCCCGCGCAGGCCGAAGCGGTCGGCGAAGGACGGCAGGATCAGGGGGCGTCCCTGGCCCCAGGGCCACACGGAGGTGGCCTGCGAGGTGGGCTCGGAGCGCAGGAACTCGTGGGCGGCCTTGAGGAAGGCGTCAAGTTCCGGAAAGGTCGCGAAGGCCGCCAGATCCTGGGCGACGGGCTGGTCCAGGATGTCGTGGGGCGGACGGATGTTCAGACCGGCCGCGTCGGTCAGGGCGCCGCGACTCTGCACAAGGAGGTGGCGGTATTGGATGCCCTGGACCGGCTGGAAGGCAGTGCCCCGGGCCATTTCCGCCAGCCTGGCGACCAAGGGTGCGGCCACGGCGGTGCCGATGTGCCCGGAGGAATAGTCGAGCATGACCCCGGCGTCCGAGAGTTCCGTCAGGTTGACCAGGTTCATGCGCCAGACCAGGTCGTCGGGGGCCAGGACCAGGCCCTGGGCCGCGGCCTCGATGG
>DPKT01000251.1 GCA_003542385.1 Desulfomicrobium sp. | reverse complement strand
AATAAGCCTTTCGGCACGACGCGCAAGTCATCACGGCGCGGACGCGTTGACCCGTTTTCGGCCGTGAGGTAGTAACGCCGCAAACCCCTGGAAGGTAGCCATGCAGGACCTGTTCTTCCTCAAATGCGTCGACCACATCCACGGAGGCCTGACCAACGGGCTGACGCGCTTTTCGGGTCCGAGCAGGGCGGCCCTCGTGTACGCCATGGACAAGGATGGCCCCGTGCATGTCTACGACCCGCACGAGCTGCTGCGGGGCCACGAACCGCGGCTGCGGGAGCTGTACCTCAAGGAAGGGTTCTGGAAGCAGTGCACGAAGGCCGAGACGCGGGAGGAGGCGATGTATTGCCGAAGTCTCGACCTGACGGGACTGGTTTCCTACGGCGGTAATTTCCGAAACATTTTCCATCAGATGTGGTTCACGGAAGAACACCCGGACATGTGCGCGACCGGGCCCACGCAGCGCTGGCTGGAGTACGCCTGCAGGCTGTTGTCCCAGGATCTCGGTACGCGGAGCATCCTGGACCTGGAAACTTCGAGCTACGTCCTGCAAGACTTCGCCACCCACGCCGTACGCGACCACCTCGTCGACATCCGAAACCTGAGCGTCGGACCGGACACCGGGCTTCGCATCTACCCCCTTCTCGAAGCTGTGCTGAGCATCTCCAAGACCCAGGAAGAAGGGAAATGGCCCCACGGGGACCTCATCTTCGTGGAGCCCAGCCACATCGACCGGGTGCACTACCTGGCGACCTTCGGGGAATTCGAGCGGCCGGCCATGAAGGACATCAAGCACATCAGAAAGCTTCTGCAGGCCGTGGAAGGGAACAGGCACAAACTCGTCAGCGACGGGCAGCAGATCGTCGGCATCGGCACGGGCCGCATGCCCGACTTTTCCGTTCTGGCTGAATTCAGAGGGCGGCACGGGTTCATCCGGTTGCAGGACGAAACGGTGTGCAGCTTCGCCGACGGCGGCTACCACTCCTCCACCCGCAAGGCCAACCTGGTGCAGCTGGAAGAGGCGCTGCTCGAACTGAACCTCGACTCGAACAAGATGTACTCCATCATGAAGGCCGTCGGAGCGCTGGTCAGCAGCGCCCAGGAGCGAAAACACGGCTGCGCGCTGGTCTTGGACTACGGGAGCCCCCTGGCCAGCATTTCCGGCCAGCACCTGGAATCACCCCTGGACCTGAAACGGCACATGGACCTGGAGCTGGCCACGGCGCTGGCCAAGGTCGACGGCGCCCTGCACATCGACATGATGTACCTGAAGCTCCACGCCTTCGCCACGCTCCTCGACGGCCGGGCCGTGGCCGGGGAGAACAGGTCCCGCGGCGCACGCTTCAACTCCGCCCTCAGGTTCACGGCCGACCACGATCAGGTCATCGTGGTCGTGGTCAGCTCCGACCGCCCCATCTCCGTCATCCAGCACGGCACGGAACTCAAGGCCGCCTGCGACTGGGTGCCCAGGTACCAATGCCTGTCAGAGCCCCCCACTCTCGGGAAATGGATCGAGGACGCCATTTCCTGAAGCCGGTTTTTCACGCGTACAGACTGCAGATCAGCAGGCGCAGCGATCGCGCCAGGGCGTCGCATTCCGCGGCGGGAATTTTCTCGCCCCCCTCGCGGATGTGCAGGATGTCCATGGCCTTGTCCTTCTGCGTCGCGATCTTGGCGAAGATGAGATCGATGCCGAGCCTATAGAGGGAAAGGGACACCGTGGCCAGGAGCCCGGGAACGTCCGGCGCCTGGATGGAAAGCACGGTGTGGAAGTCCGAGGCGTCGTTGTCCAGATGGACATGCACAAGCTCCGTATCCAGGGCGAAGACCTTTTTCAGACGCGGCGTGACCTGCACGGGCAACCGGTCCAGTTCGGTTTCGTCGCGGAAAAGGCGTTCGAGAGTGGAACGGCAGGCCTGCACGGTCTCGTCGGCGTAGAGCGGGTCCAGGGGCTCCGTGACCCAGAAGACGTCGACGACGGTCCTGTCGTCCCAGACGCAGAGTTCGGCCGCGAGGACAGACAGCCCGTGCCGGGCGAGGGCGGAACAGACGCGGGCGAAAAGCCCGGGCTTGTCCGTGGAGATGAGGGTCAGGCGAAGGGATTTCGTGTTCGCCTTGTGTTCCCATGCCAGATCAAACGGCGCGCTATCCTGACGCTGGGCAAACCTTCGCACGTGATCGATGTGTTCGACGATGCGCCTGGGACTCGTCTGCATCAGATAGCGCGGCGGCATGAGACCGAGAAAGTGCTCGAACTCGGACACGGAAAGGTGGGCCGGCCGCTGGGCGCGCAGGGAGTCGCGCAGGCGGCTCAGACGGTGGACGCGGTTGTCCTCGGACAGGAAACCGTATTCGAGCACGCGGCGGGTCTTGAAATACGTCTCGCGCAGCAGGTTTTCGATCCAGGGGTTCCAGGCCTTGGGCCCCGTGGCCATGGAGTCGGCCCAGGTCAGCAGGGTCAGCAGGCGCAGGCGCCGTACATCGCCCAGGAGTGCGGCCAGAGCGTGAATAACGGACTCTTCGCCCAGATCGCGCCGCGTGGCCGTGTGCACGAGCAGCAAATGGTTTTCGACGAGGAAGGCGCACTCTTCGGCGAAAGGAGCGTCGAAGCCGAGGCGCGCCAGGATGACGCGGGTCATCTCCGCACCCCTGCGGGAGTGGTCGTCGTCACCTTTGGCGATGTCATGGAGCAGGGCGGCCCAGCGCAGACAGGGGTCTTCGCGCAGGGCGGCCAGTTCGTCGCCGAGGAACTCGTGCGTAGCGTCAAAGGATGCAAGCTGACTGACGGTCTCGACCAGATGGGATCCGGCCGGCAGCCTGTGGTAGGCGTCGAACTGGACGAGATTCTCGACGCCTCCGAACTCGGGCAGGAAGCGGCGCAAAAAGCCTACTTCGAGCATCTGCTCCAGGGCGTGAGGCGCCAACGGTCCGCACAGGATTTCCCCGAACCGGCCGGCAATGGCCCGAGGCCAGTCAGCGTCCGGAGACAGCTCGACGAGACGGTCCTGGATGATGCGCCGGGTCTGCCACCCGATGGGCACGCCCGTCTGCGCGCTGTGCCTGAAGAGCTCAAGGATGTTGGCCGGGTCGGCCACCAGTACGGAAAAATCGAGCCCCACGTCCGCGCCTGCTTCCGCGCTCCCGTCGCACAGGGCTTGGGCCTTGCCCAGACAGAGACGGCACAGCAGACTGATTTCGGACATGACCCTGTGCAGGTCCGACAGAAAGCGCTCCACCCCTCCCCTTCCGCTGGCCGGACCATAGCCCAGGACGCTGGCCAGTTCGGGCTGAATTTCGAGGTGCAGGGCGTCGTTCTTGCGCTTCGACAGGCGGTGCAGGGCCGTTCTGACCCGCGAAAGGAAAGCGGCGTCGTGCGTCAGGGCATGGCTCTCGGACTCCGACAGGAACGGCGGATGATCTCCGTTGCCGCGCCAGACGGCCTCGAGCCAGTGCATGGTCTGCAGGTCCCGTTGCCCTCCCCTGCCCTCTTTCAGGTTCGGGGCCAGGAGATGGGAGGTGTCGCCAAAGCGCTGGTGACGCGCCTCATGCCGCCCGGCCAACCAGCGGACCAGCGCAGGGCGAACAGGCCGCACCAGGGCGTCCTGAACGCGCTCCCGGAACCGTTCAAACTCCTCCGCAGTTCCGTAAAGCAGCCTCGCGTCAAGAAGCGAGCACAGGACCTCGTAGTCCGACCCGGCCAGGGCGATGGTTTCGGACACCGTCCTGACCCCATGGCCCACGTCGAAGCCGCTGTCCCAAAGGGGGAGGAACAAGGCGGAGGCCAGGGCCTCCGAATCGGCAGAGGCTGCGCCCTTCTCGCTGGGTTCAGGCAGGCAGAAGAGCAGGTCTATGTCCGAAAAGGGGTAGAGTTCCCCGCGGCCATACCCCCCCAGAGCCAGAAGGACGAAAGGGCCGACGTCGGGCGCGATGTTCTCGCAGACCCTGCGGACCCAGGCGTCGACCTGAAGGGAAAACCACGCAGGGGAACGGACCGGGTCCGATTCCCCTGCGCGGTAGGCATCGCGGGCCTGTCGCAATGATTCGATGGTCATGGGGTGAAGGGGCGGGAAAATGTCCCGCCCCGGTGGTTAGAGGGCCGAAACGCCGGACTCGCCGGTGCGGATGCGGATGGCGTTGTCGATGGTCGAGACGAAGATCTTGCCGTCGCCGATCTTGCCGGTCTTGGCGGCAGTCTGGATGACGTCGAGGGCCTGGTCGAGGATCTCGTCGTCGATGACGATCTCGATCTTGACCTTGGATACGAAGTCGACCTGATACTCGGCCCCGCGGTACACTTCCTTGTGCCCGCGCTGGCGGCCGAAACCCTTGACCTCCGTCACAGTCATGCCCTGGATGCCCATGCCCGTCAGGGCTTCCTTGATCTCGTCCAACTTGTACGGACGGGTGATTATTTCCACACGTTTCATGATTCCTCCAAAAGGTTGCCCGTTAGGCCTGATAGGCTGATTCGCTGTGCTGAGAAACGTCCAGACCGGCTTCTTCCTCTTCCTCGGTCACGCGCAGGGGGGTGATGGCTCCGACGATCTTCAGCAGAGCATAGGTCACGATGAAAGAAAAGGCCAAGGTCGCCACCACGGACACGAACTGAATCCAGAGCTGGCCGGGGTTGCCGTAGAAGAGGCCGTCGGCGCCGGCGGCGTTGACCGCCTTGGTGGCGAAGAGGCCCGTGGCCAGCGCGCCCCAGATCCCGCCGATGCCGTGGATGCCGACCACGTCGAGACTGTCGTCATAGCCGAAGCGGGATTTGAGGCTCACGCCGAAGTAGCAGAAGATGCCTGCGCCCAAACCGAGGAAAATTGACGATGCGCCCTCCGCCGTCCCGGCCCCTCCAGAAAA
>DPKT01000125.1:4253-4401 GCA_003542385.1 Desulfomicrobium sp. | reverse complement strand
GCTTCCGCCACGACCAGCCTGTCCTGCGACGAGGCCAGGCCGGGAATGGACAGAAGCATGAGCAGGATGACGAAAAGACGCATTCCCTACCTCTTCAGCTGATTGGCGATCTGCAGCAGGGAGTCGGCCGTGGAGATGGACTTGGAGT
>DPKT01000125.1:0-4087 GCA_003542385.1 Desulfomicrobium sp. | reverse complement strand
TTGAGGCCCGCGGGGTTGATGAAGGTGTAGACGGGGATGTCCGTGGCCGCGATCTCCGCGCCAGCCTTGTCCACGCAGGTCAGATGGCCGTCCTCGGTGACCACGATGTTCTGGGTCTCGGGCGGAACGACGAACTCGGGCTGCAGGGGATGCCCGTTGTCGGTCACGATGCGGCCGTCGCTGTCGAGCTTGAAGGCCCCGTTTCGGGTGTAGTGCTCCTCGCCGTTGCGGTCGACGCGGAAGAACCCTTCTCCTTCGATGACCAGGTCGAGCTGGTTGCCCGTGTTCTGGAAATCGCCCTGGCTGAAGATCTTGTGCACGGACACGGGGCGCACGCCCATTCCCACCTGCATGCCCACAGGCAGCTGGTTGCCGTCCTGGTTGGCCGCGCCGGCGATCTTCATGTTCTGGTACATGAGGTCCTCGAACTCGGCCCTGTTCTTCTTGAAGCCCGTGGTGTTTACGTTGGCCAGGTTGTTGGAGGTGACGTCCAGGTTGAGCTGCTGGGCGATCATGCCCGAAGCGCTGGTCCATAAGGCTCGAATCATGCTCTTCTCCTTGCGGCGCGGTCCGCCGCGGCCCGGTCGTCCGGGTTCGGACGCCGCGGCCTGCATCAATAATATTATCTCGGCGCGCCCACTTCGGCGATGGCCTTCTTGTCCTGCTCGAAGGTCCCGCTGATCATCTTCTGATAGGCTTCGAAGGCCCGCAGCGCCTCGATCATGTTGACCATTTCCGAAACCACCTCGACATTGGCCCCTTCCAGGAAGCCCTGCTCCACCGTCGCGTCCTCGGCCGGGACGGGCTGGACGCCAGCATCGGGCCGCACGCGCAGCATGGAGTGCCCGACCTTTTCCAGCGAACGGGGATCTTCGACCCGGACCAGGGAAATGACGTCCACGGCCTCCCCGTTCACGGACAGCTGGCCGCTCGAGTCGATGATCACCGTGCCGTCCTCGGGGATCTGCAGCGGGCCGCCCTCGCCCAGGAGCTGATTGCCGTGGCCGTCCACGACGTAGCCTTCGCTGGAGCGGTGGTAGACTCCCTGACGGGTCAAAAATTCCCCTTCCGGCGTCTGGACCCGGAAAAAGCCGTCCCCGGCGATGGCCAGATCGAGGGGGTTGCCCGTGCTGCGCATGGCGCCCTGGGACAAGTCTATGGACTGCTCGGCGATCCTGGGCTGGGCCAGGACGTTGCCCTGGGGCCACGGTACCCGCTCGTTCAGGGTGGTGTTGGGGTCCAGCAGGTCGTGGGCATAACGGCGGAACGTGTCCCGGAACGAGAGTTTGTCCGCCTTGTAGCCCGTGGTGTTCACGTTCGCCAAATTATTGGCGATGGTATCAAGCCTGTGCTGTTGGGTCAGGGCCCCGAACACGGCGCTGTAGCTGCTTTCTTGCATGGGAATCCTCCTCGACACGAGGCTTTATGCACATACCAGGCCAGTGCGCCGAAGCCCGGAAACAGCGGGACACCGCGCCGGAAAAAAACACTTGACGGCCATCCCCCCAGTCATGCAAGGAAAACGGTTGCAGAGCGGGTGTAGCTCAATGGCAGAGTACAAGCTTCCCAAGCTTGGAGTTGCGAGTTCGACCCTCGTCACCCGCTCCACTCCTGTATGTGGTCATACTGATATTCGGTAGCTGATGGGGGTGGGCCTTTTCGTGGTCCACCTTTTTTTTTCCGGCAGGCACAAATGGACAAGAACGAAATTCACGCAAGGCTTCTAGAACTGGTCACGCCCCTTTGTCTGGCGCGGGACCTCGAGATTTGGGGTATCGACCTGCTCTTCGGGGCCGGCGGGCGCCACAAGATCGTGCGCGTCTACCTCGACTCCGCCCAGGGCGTGGGCATCGAAGAGTGCGCCGACATCAGCCGCCACCTGAGCCTGGCCCTGGACGTCGATGACATCATCCCCGGGGCGTATACCCTGGAGGTCTCCTCGCCCGGCCTGGAGCGCCCCTTCTTCTCGCTGGAGCAGATGGCCGCCTACATCGGCCAGACGGTGCGCCTCCGTCTGGAAAAGCCCCTCGAGGGCAGAAAAAATTTCAAGGGCAGCCTGCTTGCCATAAGTCCCCCCCTGTTCACCCTGTCCGACGGCGCAAACACCTTCGAACTGAACTGGGAGGACGTGGGCAAGATCAATCTCGTCTACGAACACAACGACCAGGGCAAGCCCGGAAAACGATAATATTTCGGAACGCGGCGGTTGTTTCCGCCCTCAGAACGGAGGACGTTCATGAATTTGGAACTCAAGAAAGCCATCGATCAGATCAGCAAGGACAAGGGCATCGACCGGGAGATGCTGATCGACACCCTGGAAGAAGCCATTCGGGCCTCCGTGACCAAGAAGTATGGCGACAAGATGGATATCGAGGTCACCTTCAACGAGGAGACCGGCGAGATCGAAGTCTATCAGTTCAAGATCGTGGTCGAAGAGGTTGAGGATCCCGACACCGAGATCATCATGGCCGACGCGATCAAGCACGACCCCAACGTCGAACTCGACGACGCCATCGGCTTCCGCCTGCAGGTCGAGGACCTGGGGCGCATCGCCGCCCAGAGCGCCAAGCAGGTCATCATCCAGCGCATGCGCGACGCCGAGCAGGAAATCATTTACGAGGAATACAAGAACCGCAAGGGCGAGATCGTCAGCGGCATCATCCAGCGCCGCGACCGTTCGGGCTGGATCATCAACCTCGGCCGCACCGAGGCCCTGCTGCCCAAGGACAAGCAGATCCCGCGCGAGCGCTTCCGCCAGGGAGACCGCGTCGAGGGCCTGATCATCGACGTGCGCAAGGAAGGCCGCGGGCCGCAGATCATCATCACCCGCTCCGACCCCGAGTACATGGTCGCCCTCTTCCGCCGCGAGGTGCCCGAAGTGGCCGACGGCACGGTCAACATCATGGGCGTGGCCCGCGACCCGGGCCTGCGCGCCAAGGTCACGGTCCTGTCCCAGGATTCCAACGTCGATCCGGTGGGCGCCTGCGTCGGCATCCGCGGCTCGCGCATCCACAACATCGTGCAGGAACTGCGCGGCGAGCGCATCGACATCGTGCTCTGGAGCCCGGACATCGCCACCTACGCGGCCAACGCCCTGTCCCCGGCGCGCATCTCCAAGATCGCCATCGACGACGAGGAGAAGTCCCTGGAGGTCGTGGTGCCCGAGGACCAGCTGACCCCGGCCATCGGCAAGAAGGGCCAGAACGTCAAGCTGGCCGCCAAGCTGCTGGGCTGGAAGATCGACATCTTCACCAACACGCGCTTCAACAAGCTGCACAAGAACCGGCAGCTCCTGGAGCAGCTGGCCAGCGCGGCCCAGGTTTCCGTGGCCGACTTCACCGAGGCGGGCTTCGACTCCCTGGAAGCCATCGCGGCCTGCACCAACGAGCAGCTTTTCGACATCCAGGGCATCGACGAGGAAAACATCGGCAACCTGCGCGCGGCCCTGAACCTCCTCATCAGCCAGAACAAGGAAGAGGAGCCGGAAGCGGTAGCGGAAAAGCCGGCGGAAGACGCCGGCGGCGAACAGGCCGAAGCCGGGGACGAGGAATAGGATGGAACCTGCGGATACGCCTGCCGGGAGCGGCCATCGGCCGATGCGCATGTGCGTCGTCTGCAGACAGCGTTTTTACAAGGACGAACTGCTGAGATTTGTCTGCCCTGTTCACGGAGAGCTCACTCTGACCGCTGACAGCACCGGAAAACTTCCGGGACGGGGTTTTTATCTTTGCCGAGATGCGGCGTGCCGGAACAGATTCGAGCGATTCAAGGGCTGGCAGAAGAAATGCAAGGGGGTTGGGAATGTCCATTAGATTGCGCGTGAGGGATCTGGCCACGGAGCTTGATATCTCCAGCAAGGATTTGATGACGATATTGCGGGAGCTCAGGATTCCGGCCAAGAGCCACATGAGCAGCCTGACCGATGAAGAGGCCGATCAGGTGCGCAGCCACCACCGTAACAGGTCCGCCGAGCCGCAGGTCGTCGAGACGCGCGCCACCTCGGGAGTCATCGTGCGCAAGCGCCACAGGGCCGCGGCTGTCGAAGCCCCCTCCGCGCCCGAAGCATCGGCCGGCGACACGTAAACCG
>DPKT01000318.1 GCA_003542385.1 Desulfomicrobium sp. | reverse complement strand
CTGGGTGGTCAGGATGCGGGCGATGGTCCGCTGCTCGCGCGCCCGGCCCTGGACCGCGATCCAGATGAGGAAAAGGGCCGCGGCGACGGCCAGGACGATCAGGGCCCATCGGTAGCCGGGGGGCACTGCCGCGCCCGCGGCTTTCGTGTGTGTGGCGTCCATGGTGCCTCGCGCGGGTCGTATGCCGGATGTTCCCATGATATTCCCGCGTTGTTGGTGTGAAAGGAAGGGTACCAGTGAAGGGGATGCATAGCAATTTCCCTGCCTGGCGCCCTGCCGGGTGTGCGTTGCCAGGCCGGGCGGTATTTCGTAGGCGGGAGAAAAAGGAGGGGCAATGCAACTTCGCGAACTTCAGGACGACATCGACGCATGGGTCAGGACCTACGGGGTCCGCTATTTTTCCGAACTGACCAACCTCGGCATCCTCATGGAGGAGGTCGGCGAAGTGGCCCGCATCATGACCCGGCGCTACGGGGATCAGAGTTTCAAGGGTACCGAGAAGAACGACCTGGCCGACGAACTGGCCGACGTGCTCTTCGTGCTGACCTGCATCGCAAACCAGACCGGCGTGGACCTGACCGAGGCCGTCCGCAGCAATCTGGAAAAGAAGACGAAGCGCGACAAGGACCGGCACTGGAACAACCCCAAGCTGACCCGGGACGCGGATGGTCAATAACTGACCAGGGGGAGCACCCGGAGTGATCAGTTTCTATCCGCCGGGTCGTCCCGAATCCTGCCCGAATATCGATTTAGATAAATAAATTTATTCAACTCAGGGAGTTAATCGAAGAAAACAGACTTGGCACGGCCTTTGATATTCTCTGTGCACAAACGATGTCACATCAACCACCGGAGGATATCATGAAAAGCACACGCATTATCGCAACCCTGGCCATCGTCGGCATCATCGCCGTCAGCACCCTCTCCTTCGCGGGCCCCATGCGCGGCATGGGCGGACGCGGCGACTGCCAGGCTCTGGACCGCAACCCGGCAGTGGCCCAGCTGACCCAGGAAAAGCAGGACCTGCTGAAGGCCATCCTCGACGAGCACCGCAAGGAAACCCAGCCCCTGCGCGACACCATGTGGGAGAAGCGCACCCTGCTGAAGGCCCTTTCGGGCAACCCAAACACCAAGCCCGAAGCCATCACCGCCCTGGTGCGCGAAATAAGCGACCTGCGAGGCCAGATCCACGCCAAGCGTGACGCCCTGGAATCCCGCGTGCAGAAGGAAGTGGGCATCGACCTGCCCATGGGCCCCGGCCACCGCGGCATGGGCGGACGCGGTCAGGGCGGGTTCGGCCACCGAGGCATGGGTGGTTACGGCCAGAACGACTTCGGCCATCGCGGCATGGGCGGTTATGCCCCCAGCGCCATGAACCCGGTCACGGATGATTCCGGCCCGGTCGGCGAAAACATCTAGTCCTCACCCGCACAGCATGACGCCATCGCGTCCATCTCCCTCCTGGCGGCCTTCGGGCCGCCTTTTTTGTCCTTGCCCCGCGCTCCCGTGCAGCCTATAGCCCCGAACCATGAGCCTTTTCACACGCCCCTCCCTGGCCCAGCCCCCCTTCCTGCCCATGACCCGCGACGAGATGATCCGCCTGGGCTGGGACGAGCTCGACGTGCTTCTGGTCAGCGGTGACGCCTACGTCGACCACCCGTCCTTCGCCATGGCCCTCCTGGGCCGGACCCTCGTGGCCCACGGCCTGCGCACCGGCATCGTCACCCAGCCGCGCTGGAGCGGACCCGAGGATCTGACCGTCATGGGCCGTCCGCGCCTCTTCGCCGGGGTCTCGGCCGGGGCCATCGACTCCATGCTGGCCCACTACACGGCCTTCCGCAAGAAGCGCTCCGAGGACGCCTACACCCCCGGCGGGTTGGCAGGGGCGCGGCCCAACAGGGCGTGCATCGTCTACTCCAACCTCCTGCGCCGGGCCTTCCCCGGCCTGACGCTGGTCCTGGGCGGCATCGAGGCTTCCCTGCGGCGCATCACGCACTACGATTTCTGGACCGACGCCCTGCGCAAGCCCATCATCCTCGACGCCAAGGCCGACGCCGTGGTCTACGGCATGGGCGAACGGGCCCTCATTGACATCGCCCTGCGGCTGGAGAGGGGCTCGGACCTGACGGGCATCCCCGGCACCGTGACCGCGCCGACGGGCGCGGCCGCCGAAGCCGTCGATGCGGACATCATATTTCCCGGCCACGAGGAAATCGTGGCCGACCCGAAGCTCCTCATGCACGCCACCCTGCTCATGGAAAAGCAGGTCCACGACGGGACGGATCGGGCCGTCCAGCGCGTTGGCGACCGCGTCGTCGTGGTCGAACCGCCGGCGCAACGCCTGAGCACGAAAGAGATGGACCGCCTCTACGCCCTGCCCTTCGCCCGCAAGGCCCACCCGGCCTACGAAAAGCCGATCCCGGCCGAGGAGATGATCCGCGACTCCGTGACGAGCCACCGCGGCTGCGGCGGCGGTTGCTCCTTCTGTACGCTGGCCCTGCACCAGGGCCGGCGCATCGCCTCGCGCAGCAGCGCCTCCATCGAGGACGAGGTCAGGCGCATGGCCGCCGCTCCCGGCTTTCGGGGACAGATCTCCGACGTGGGCGGCCCCAGCGCCAACATGTGGGGGGCCGAGTGCGCCAAGGACGACAAACCCTGCAAGCGCGCCAGTTGCATGACGCCCAGGGTCTGCCCCCATTTCCGCATGGACCAGAAGGCCCACCTGGACCTCCTGCGCCGGCTGCGCAAAATGCCCGGCGTGAAAGGGGTACGCGTGGCCAGCGGCGTGCGCTTCGACCTGGCCCTGCAGGACATGCCCGCCCTGCAGGGATACCTGCGCGAATTCGTCGGCGGCCAGCTCAAGATCGCGCCGGAACATGTCTGCGACAACGTGCTGCGTCTCATGCGCAAGCCGGGTATCCGCGTCTTCGAGGAATTCCTGACGGTTTTCGCCCGCGAATCCGAGCGGGCCGGCAAGGAGCAGTACGTCATCCCCTACCTCATGAGCGCCTTCCCCGGCACCACCGACGAGGACATGTGCGCCCTGGGGCGCTGGCTCGCCGCCCGCGGCTGGAAGCCCCGGCAGGTGCAGTGCTTCATCCCCATCCCCGGCGCCGTGGCCACGGCCATGTACTTCGCCGGCATCAACCCCGACGGCCTGC
>DPKT01000142.1 GCA_003542385.1 Desulfomicrobium sp. | reverse complement strand
CGTCCTATTTCTGCTTCCAGCAGCTTCTGGAGAACCAGGGCGTGCGCTCCATCGAAATCCCGTCGCACCCGCGCCACGGCGTGCAGCCCGCCGACGTGGAGCGGGCACTGGGGCGCTTCGACATCCGGGCCTGCATCTTCACGCCCAATTTCAACAACCCCGACGGCTCCCTGACCCCCGACGAGGCCAAGGCCGAGATCGTCAGGCTCCTGGCGGCCCGCGGCATCCCCCTCATCGAGGACGACGTGGCCGGGGACCTGCACTTCGGGCCGACACGCCCCTCGGTGTTCAAGATGCACGACCAGGCCGGGCTCGTGGTTCTGTGCTCGTCCTTCTCCAAGACGCTGTGCCCGGGCTACCGCATCGGCTGGATCATGCCCGGCCGCTTCTACCGAGAGGCCTACGAGGTCAAGGCCACGACCAACGTCTGCTCGGCCACCCTGACCCAGGAGACCGTGGCCGCCTACCTGCGCGAGGGGCGCTACGACCGCCACCTGCGCGCCCTGCGCCGCACCCTGCGCGAGCAGACCCAGGCCATGCAGCTTCAAGTCAGCCGCACCTTTCCCGAGGGCACTCGCGTCAGCCGGCCCGAAGGGGGGGGCGTGCTGTGGGTCGAGCTGCCGCGGGGGGTCGACTCGGTGGAACTCATGTACCGGGCCCGGGAGGAGGGCATCAGTATCGCACCCGGCACCATCTTTTCCACTCAGGACCGATTTTCGGGCCATGTGCGCCTCAACTGCGGCAACCCGTGGTCCGACGAGGTGGCCCGGGGCATCGAACGGCTGGGGGCCTTGGTGCATGGGATGGTGTCCGGAGACGCGTGAGCACCTGTGTCATTTTGGGCTATTGACGCTGCCCCGACGGTGTTCAATGAAGCTCCCATGCAACCGACGTTATCCGCCCCCCGCAAGCTCTACGTGGAGCTCGCAACCCTGTGCAACCTGCGCTGCGCCATGTGCGTCAAGCACTCGACCGGCTGGGAGTGCGCCGACGCTCTCATGGACCGCCGGACCTTCGAGGCCCTGGACCCGGTTTTTCCCCACCTCGACACCCTGAACATGAATGGTGTGGGTGAATCCATGCTCCACCCGGAGTTGGCGTCGTTCATCGCCTTCGCCAGGGCCAGGGTTCCGCAGGACTGTTCCATCGGATTCCAGTCCAACGGGATGCTGCTGACGCCGCTTCTGGCCGACCGGCTCATGGGCGCAGGCCTCGACCGCATCTGCTTTTCCGTGGACTCGCCGGACCCGGACGAGCTCGGGCGGTTCAGGGCGGGCTCGGAGCTCGGCCGCGTGGCCCGCGCTTTCGCCATGATGCGCGAAGCCGCCGCACGTCCGGGGTCCCGCCCCCTGTCCCTGGGTGCCCAGACCGTGGTCAACGCCCAGACCCATGCCGCGCTGCCGGACATGGTGGCCTGGTGCGCGGACCGTGATGCCGAATTTGTCATCGTTTCCCACGTCCTGCCCTACAACCCGGCCGATGCGGACCAGAGCCTATACGTGTCCGTGTCCCGGCGCTGCCTGGATTTCTATCACGAGTGGGAAAAGGTCTTCGATGCCGAAGGGCTGGACGTCTCGCACTCGTACCAGGCCTTCTACGCCGTGTTCCGCACACCGCAGCAGCAACGCCAGGTGGACATCATCCTGGCCATGAAGGAGGAGGCCCAGCGCCGGGGTCTGCAGTTCAGCCTGCCCAACGTCATGCGCGTTGATTTCGACAGGATGGAGCGGGTGCGCGAGTCCTTTGCCCGCGCCGCCGAGATGGCCCGGCAGAGGGGCGTGCGCCTGGACCTGCCGGAGATTTCGGCCCGCGAGCCGCGCGAGTGCCCCTTCGTCGGCGAGCCGAGCCTGTTTGTGGCCTGCGACGGGGCCCTGGCGCCGTGCTATTTCCTCTGGCACAGCTATTCGGCCTGGCCCGCGGGGCAGGAGATACGCGTGCGCCAGCGCCGTTTCGGATCGGTCCCGCAGGACGACCCCGTTGCGGTCTGGAATGGGGAGCCCTTTACGCGTTTTCGCGACGAGGCCCGCAAAGAGGAGTTCGCTCGCTGCGGTGACTGCAGCGTGGCCCCGTGCGACCACGTGCAGGGCTTTCCGGGGACTTTCGAGAAGGACTGCTACGGGCAGACCGTGCCCTGCGGCATCTGCCCCTGGTCCGGCGGGGGCTTCGCCTGTCTGCAATGAAAAAGGGGAAGCCTCAGACCTCCCCTTTTTCATCGGCATTCCGGTTAGTTGTCTAGCCCATGGCGGCCGGTCCGGTCTCCTGGGTGCGGATGCGGATTGCGGCCGCGCATTCCAGGACAAAGATGACGCCGTCCCCTTCCTTGCCTGTCCGCGCTCCGGCGCTGATGGCTTCCACGGCCTGCTCGACGTAATCGTCGTTGACTCCAATCTCCAGGCGGACCTTCTTGAGCAGGTTCACTTCCATGACCACGCCGCGGTAGGTTTCGGTAAATCCTTTCTGGCGTCCGCTGCCGAGCACGTTGGTGACGGACATGTTGTAGATCTTCTTGGTGTACAGTTCTTGCTTGACCGCGTTCAGGCTCTCGGGCCGGATATATGCGATGACGAGTTTCATGGTGTTCCCCCTTATTCGTTGGTGAAGATCTGGAAGCCGTTATAGGACTCCATGCCGTGTTCGGTGATGTCGAGACCCTTGAGCTCTTCTTCTGGAGTGACGCGGATGCCGATGGTCACCTTGAGGATGTAGAAGAGAGCAAGGCCGCTGCCGAAGGCCCATGCAAAGACAGCGGCCGCGCCGATGATCTGGGTCACCAGCAGGTCGGTGCCGCCGCCGTAGAGCAGGCCGATGTTCGAACCGTAACCGGGGGCCGCGAAGAAGCCGACCATGATGGTGCCGAACATGCCGCAGACACCGTGCACGGAGGATGCGCCAACCGGATCGTCGATCTTGAGGACCTGGTCGATGAATTCAAGAGAGACCACGACCAGGATGCCGGCCATGAAACCGATGGCCAGAGAGCCCACGGGTGAAACTTCGTAACATCCGGCGGTGACGGCCACCAGGCCGGCGAGGGCGCCGTTCAAGGCCATGGAAGTATCCGGCTTGCCGTGCTTGATCCAGGCGTAGATCATGGCGCCAAGCACCCCCATGCAGGCGGCCAGGCTGGTGTTGACGGCGATGTAGCCGATGGTGCCGTTGACGGCGGTGGTGCTGCCTGAGTTGAATCCGAACCATGCGAACCAGAGGATGAAGACGCCAAGGCCGGCCATCGGGATGTTGTGACCGGGGATGGCCTTGGCCTTTCCGTCGGGGCTGTACTTGCCAATGCGCGGTCCGATCACCAGTGCGCCAGCCAGTGCCATCCAGCCGCCTACGGAGTGGACCACGGTGGAGCCGGCGAAATCAATGAAGCCCATGGTCTCAAGCCAGCCCTTGCCGAGATCCCCCGCGCCCCAGAGGGAGCCCCAGGCCCAGTGACCGGAGATGGGGTAGATCACGGCGGAGACCACTACACTGACAATGATATAGGCTGAAAATTTGGTCCGTTCGGCAACGCCGCCGGAGATGATGGTTGCGGCGGTGGCTGCGAAGACGGATTGGAAGAACCAGAACGTCAGGTTCCACATGCCCGCATCGCTGGCGGGATCGTTCCCGGCGAGGAGGAATCCGCTTGATCCGATGAAGCCGCCAATGTCCTGGCCGAACATGAGGCCAAAGCCCAACAGGAAAAATGCGGGCTGTCCGGCCGCGAAATCGAGCAGGTTCTTCATCAGGATGTTGCCGGCGTTCTTGGCGCGGGCAAAGCCCATTTCTACCAGAGCGAAACCGGCCTGCATAAACATGACCAGGATGGCCGCGACCAGGGTCCACAGCAGGTTGGCGTTGGACTGGGAAAGGGCCTCGCCTTCGGCGAAAGCCATGGTCGGGGTAATGGTCGCCAGGAGTAGGGTCAGAGCCCAG
Source organism: Desulfomicrobium sp. (assembly GCA_003542385.1). GTDB lineage: Bacteria > Desulfobacterota > Desulfovibrionia > Desulfovibrionales > Desulfomicrobiaceae > Desulfomicrobium. Next base: position 1,506 of record DPKT01000142.1, on the reverse strand, counting down.
ACTTTCGGTCTGAGCAGTTGCGATGTCTGCGTGGTTGTCTCGTACATGATGTCCTCCGTGAGGGGTGAGTGTTGATACCCACACACAGCATGGGGGATGCCATGTTGGCTAACTGTCTGGTTTTATGGGTTTTGCCTTGCTGGGGGCGAAATCGACATTCGGTATTTGTAATTTTTTCTCAAGTTTTCTCCCGGCATTTGAGATTTAATTCACATTAATGTATAAATATAGAATTATTGACCAGGACTAGACTATTTTCGGGGAACCTTTTTGCTGTTAGCGAATTTAGTGCTATCATTTCGAGTTATTATATCATTTTCCATTTTTGTATTACATAATTGTTCACTCCGGCGAGGATCATTCCCGGTTTTTATTGATTTCCGGCTCGGGTGGTGGAAATTTTCCGATCCCGTCTTTTGGTTTTCCGGATTTTCGGCCGCCTCTTTCTTCCATGTTGCGTTTGGACATGGAGCAGGTCGCGCTTCGGGTTACCTTCGACGACGAAAATGTGTATTTCTACATTTTGAAGCTGGATATTCAAAAGTCCGTTTGACAAAAAAAGGAATCTGGCCCTGCGGACTGCACGAAATTGTATCTGCGCGGTTCGGCGCAGCGTCTTCATTTCGCTGTATTTGTCTGGAATAAAAGAACTTATTTCGTTGGCACCGTCCTTGCTCAATTGCGACAAAAATGGAGGTGCTTTGTGAATCCGACAGATACCGCTTTTATCATCGTCTGCGCCGCCCTGGTCATGTTCATGACCCCCGGGCTGGCCCTGTTCTATGCGGGCATGACCCGCTCCAAAAACGCCCTCGGCACCATGATGCAGAGTTTCGCCGCCATCGGCGTCATTTCCCTGGTCTGGATGTTCTGGGGCTATTCACTGTCCTTCGGCTCGGATCTGAACGGGCTCATCGGCGGGCTGGACTTCCTGGCCCTGTCCGGCGTGGGCATGCAGCCCCACGAGTCCATCGCCACGAACCTGCCGCACATGGTGTTCATGATCTTCCAGTGCATGTTCGCCATCATCACCCCGGCACTCATCACCGGCGCCTTTGCCGAGCGCATGCGCTTCTCGGCCTTCCTCATCTTCATCGTCCTGTGGTGCACGTTCGTGTACGCCCCGCTGTGCCACTGGGTCTGGGGCGGTGGCTGGATGTTCAAGATGGGCGCCCTGGACTTCGCAGGCGGAGCCGTCGTGCACATGAGTTCGGCCAGCGCAGCCCTTGCCGCGGCCCTGGTCATCGGCAAGCGCAAGGGCTGGGGCAAGCGCTCCTTCCTGCCGCACAACCTGCCCATGACCATGATCGGCACGGCCCTGCTGTGGTTCGGCTGGTTCGNNGTTCGGCTTCAACGCCGGCAGCGCCTTGGCCGCCAACGAACTGGCCGGCAGCGCCTTCGTCACCACGCACATGGCGGCGGCTACGGCCATGCTCGCCTGGCTGTTCGTCGAATGGAAGCTCCACGGCAAGCCCACGACCCTGGGCGCGGCCTCGGGCGCCGGGG
>DPKT01000243.1:5426-7609 GCA_003542385.1 Desulfomicrobium sp. | reverse complement strand
GTGGATGGCCTGGCGCAGGGCGCGCTGGGACACCTTCGACGGGTCGAAGACGAACCGCCCGCTCTCGGCCCCAAGGTTGACCGCGGCCTCCTTCACGCCGTCCATGCCGGCCGCGATGCGCTCGATGCGCGACGAGCAGGCCGCGCAGTGCATGCCGCCGATGCGCAGTTCGAGCACCGTCTCGGTGGCAGGCTCCTCCACGCTGAAGCCCATGTCGCGCACCCGCCCCAGGATTTCGTCCAGCTTCGCGCCGCCCGCATCGTAGCGCAGGTCCATCTCGCCCGTGGCCAGGTTGACGGAGACTGCCTCCACGCCGGGCATGCCCCCGACCACCTTCTCGATGCGCGACGAGCAGGACGCACAGTGCATTCCCCCGACGGTCAGACGTTTCGCTTCGCTACCCATGCGCACCTCCCAGCCTTTATTCCAATTTTTTCAAGATGTTTTCGATTCTGCAGCGCGGATGACACGTACCCGCCCTACGTACATGATTGACTGATCAATCCCGATGGACTAGCAACTCTTTCTACAAAAATCCATGTCCGAAATTCTTCGGAGCATCATTGCGTTGAGACAAACGAATTGGTTGTTCAACCAGGAGCCTGTACTGCATCGGCTCCGCAACTTCGGAGGAAGTATGTCCGTTGATGCCACCATGCATGTCGCGCGCCCGAGCCGCCGGGATGCATACCTCGACTGGATCCAGATGCTCACGGGCGTCGGTCTGGTCCTGTTCATGGCCTTCCACACCCTGCTCACCTCGTCCATCATCTTCGGGGCGGGGGCCCTGGACGGCGTCGCCGGCTTCCTGGAGACCCTGCACCTCGACACCCTGGCCCACATCTTCGTGCCCGTGCTCTTCTTCACCCACTTCGTCGTGGCCGCCCGCAAGATCCCCTTCAGAAGCGACGAACAGCTCGCCATCTGGCGCGACGCGAAGCTCCTGCGGCACCGCGACACGTGGCTGTGGGTCGTGCAGGCCGTCTCGGCCATGATCATCCTCGTCCTTGGCGCCATCCACATGTGGACCAACATCAACGACGACGCCATCCTGGCGGCCACTTCCACGGCCCGCGTGCAGAGCGGCGGCTGGACGTTCTTCTACCTGCTCCTGGTGCCGCTCGTGCAGCTGCACGTCTTCATCGGCGTGTACCGCATCGGCGTGAAGTGGGGCTTCATCACCGACGCCCTGCGCCCCAAGGCCGTGAAGATCCTGACCATCGTCTTCGGCTGCGTCACCGCCCTGGCCCTCATCGCCCTGGCCCGCTACGCCACCATGACCGTCTAATCTCAGGGAGCTGCCATGTACACCCATACTTCTGATCTGTTGGTCATCGGCGCCGGACTCTCGGGCGAGCGCGTGGCCGTGGAGTCGGCCCTGGCGGGGTTCGACGTCGTCTGCCTGTCCATCGTGCCGGCCAGGCGCTCCCACTCCTCCGCGGCCCAAGGCGGCATGCAGGCCGCCATCGGCAACTGCGCCATGGGCGAGGGTGATAATCCAGATGTGCACTTCCTGGACACGGTCAAGGGCTCGGACTGGGGCTGCGACCAGGAAGTGGCCCGCATGTTCGCCGACACCGCGCCCATCGAGATGCGCCGCCTGGCCCACTGGGGCGTGCCGTGGAACCGCGTCGTGCCGGGCAAGTCCTTCTATTTCAAGGGCGGCGAGAAATTCGAGAAATTCGAGAAGCCCGAGAAGGAGGGCCTCATCACGGCCCGCTCCTTCGGCGGCACGGCCAAGTGGCGCACCTGCTACACTTCCGACGGCACCGGCCACGCCGTCATGTGCACCATGGACAACAAGTGCGCGGAACTCGGCATCACGGTCCTGGACCGCAAGGAGGCCATCTCCCTCATCCACGACGGCGAGAAGTGCATGGGCGCGGTGGTGCGCTGCCTGCGCACGGGCAAGCTCGAGGTCTTCCTGGCCAAGGCCACGGTCGTCTGCACCGGCGGCTACGGACGCCTCTACACGGCCACGACCAACGCCGTCATCTGCGACGGCGCGGGCAACGCCATCGCCCAGGAGACGGGCCTGGTGCCCATCGGCAACCCCGAGTCCATCCAGTTCCACCCCACGGGCATCGTGCCCACGGACATCCTCGTGACCGAAGGCTGCCGCGGCGACGGCGGCACGCTCCTCGATGTGAACGAGGAGCGCTTCATGCACATCTACGAGCCCG
>DPKT01000243.1:2098-5405 GCA_003542385.1 Desulfomicrobium sp. | reverse complement strand
GCATGACCGAACACATGCGCGCAGGACATGGCGTGCAGTCAGCCTACGGCGAGCACCTCTGGCTCGACATCCGCCACCTGGGCGACAAGCACATCTCCACGAAGCTGCGCGAGGTGGACGAGATCTGCAAGAACTTCCTCGGCGTGGACGCCCGCACCCAGCTCATCCCGGTCCGCCCGACCCAGCACTACACCATGTCCGGCATCCGCACGGACAAGACCGGCGCGGTCTATGGCCTGAAGGGCCTTTTCTCTGCCGGCGAGGCGGCCTGCTGGGACATGCACGGCTTCAACCGCCTGGGCGGCAACTCCCTGGCCGAGACCGTGGTCGCCGGCGGCATCATCGGCAAATGCATCGTCGAATACCTGAGGGGCTGCGAGACGACCTACAACACGGCCGTCATCGGCGCCGAGGTCAAGCGCCAGCAGCAGCGCATCGACGACCTCATCGCCGGACGTCTGGGAAGGGAGAACGTCTACAAGGTCCGCTCCGAGATGCAGGAGGCCCTCATGAAGGGCTGCTTCGTCTTCCGCAACGAGAAGGACCTGCAGGCCTGCATCGAGACCCTGCAGGGCGTGTACGAGCGCGCCGGCAGGATCGGCCTGGTCTCGAACGGCCTGGGCGCCAACCACGAACTGGCCGCGGCCCTCAAGCTGCGCGGCCAGGTGCGACTGGCCCTGTGCATCGCCGCCGGGGCCCTGGCCCGCAAGGAAAGCCGCGGCAGCCACAACCGCGAGGACTACCCCGCCCGCGACGACCAGAACTGGCTGAACAGGACCCTGGCCTACTGGCCCGAAGGCGCCGACATGCCCGTGCTCAAGTACGAGGACGCCACCCCGTACTTCGAGATTCCCCCGGGCGAACGCGGCTACGGCGGAGGCAAGATCATCCCGGCCGACCCCGCACTGATCGCGGCCAAGACCATCAAGGGCAAATAAGGAGCACGCCATGGGCAGAATGCTGACCTTCGAGATATTCCGCTACAATCCAGAGGAAAAAGGAACCGAGCCGCGCATGCAGACCTACCGGCTGGAGGAGACGGCGAACATGACCCTGTTCATCGTCCTCAACCGCCTGCGCGAGGAACAGGACCCGAGCCTCATCTTCGACTTCTGCTGCCGGGCCGGCATCTGCGGGTCCTGCGGCATGGTCGTCAACGGCCGCCCGCGCCTGGCCTGCCAGACCAAGACCAAGGACCTGCCGGACCACATCGTCCTGCTGCCCCTGCCGGTCTTCAAGCTCGTGGGCGACCTGTCCGTGGACACGGGCGTCTGGTTCCGCGAGATGTACCAGAAGACCGAGTCATGGGTGCATACCCGAAAGGTCTTCGACCCCTCCAGGGAGGAGGAGCGCATGGACAACGCCGTGGCCGAGCAGATCTACGAGCTCGAACGCTGCGTGGAGTGCGGCTGCTGCATCTCCGCCTGCGGCACGGCCCGCATGCGCGACGACTTCCTCGGCGCCGCGGCCCTGAACCGCGTGGCCCGCTTCGTCATCGACCCGCGCGACGAGCGCACGGACAAGGAGTACTTCGAGATCATCGGCAACGACTACGGCATCTTCGGCTGCATGGGCCTGCTCGCCTGCGAGGACGTCTGCCCCAAGCACCTGCCCCTGCAGAACCAGCTCGGCTTCCTGCGGCGCAAGATGGGCATCACCGCCATCAGGAACCTCTTCGGGAAATAGGCCATGCGCACCATAGACGCATCTCAGATCATCGACACCGTGGCCCGGATGTGCATCGACTCCAACCGCTACCTGCCCACGGACGTGCGCGACAGTTTCGCCCGCAGCGCGGCCCGTGAGGAATCCCCGGCGGCCAGGGAAGTCTTCCGCCAGCTGACGGAAAACTACGAACTGGCCGAGCAGACCGGCCTGCCCCTGTGCCAGGACACGGGCCTGGCCGTGTTCTTCGTCGATGTCGGCGAGGACCTGCGCGTTGCGGGCATGAACATCCGCGAGGCCATCAACGAGGGCGTGCGCAAGGGCTACGCCGAAGGTTACTTACGCAAGTCCGCCTGCGACCCGCTGACCCGCGCCAACACCAAGGACAACACCCCGGCCGTCATCCACTTCGACATCGTGCCCGGCGACAAACTGAAAATCGCCTTCATGGCCAAGGGCGGCGGCAGCGAGAACATGTCCCGCGTGACCATGCTCGCCCCGGCCCAGGGCTGGCCGGGCATCAGGAAATTCGTCCTCGAGCGCGTGGCCGAGGCCGGTCCCAACCCCTGCCCGCCGACCATCGTCGGCATCGGCATCGGCGGCACCTTCGACTACGCGCCCATCCTGGCTAAGAAGGCGCTGCTGCGGAAACTGGACGACGTGAACCCGGACCCCAAGCTGGCGGCCATGGAAACCGAACTTCTCGAAGCCCTGAACAAGCTCGGCATCGGCCCCATGGGCCTTGGCGGCAAGACCACGTGCCTCGGCGTCAAGATCGCCATGAGCCCCTGCCACATCGCAAGCCTCCCCCTGGCCGTGAACATCCAATGCCACTCCTCCAGGCACCGGGAGGTGGAACTCTGATGGCCGAACACGCATTGCAGACCCCACTGAACGACGCGGACATCCTCAAACTCCGGGCCGGCGACGTGGTCCGGCTGACGGGCACCATCTACACGGCCCGCGACGCCGCCCACAAGCGCCTGTGCGACCTGCTCGACAAGGGCGAACCCCTGCCCTTCGACCTGCAGGGCTCCGTCATCTACTACGTGGGCCCCAGTCCCGCGCCCCCCGGCAGCCCCATCGGCGCGGCCGGACCCACCACCAGCTACCGCATGGACACCTACGCCCCGCGCCTGCATTCCCTGGGCTGCAAGGCCTCGGTCGGCAAGGGCAAAAGGAGCGACGCGGTCAAGCAGGCCCTGAAAGACCACACGGCCGTGTACTTCGGCGCCACGGGCGGAGCCGGGGCGCTCCTGTCCAAATGCATCACTGCGGCCAAGGTCATCGCTTTCGACGAGCTTGGTCCGGAGGCCATTCGTGAACTGACCGTGGTTGACTTCCCGCTGCTGGTCATCAATGACTCCCACGGCGGAGAATTGTACGTGCAGCCGGACCGGAAGGCGGCTGGGCTGGAATAGGGAGATGGGAGATGCGGGGCGCCGCCCCGCGCCCCGCAAGGGGCTCGGCCCCTTGACCCGGTTGGGGGGAAGATAGCGAAAGACATGGATCCCCGCCTGCGCGGGGATGACATCGAGGAGAGGCAGAGGCTTTTGCATGGGCTTACGAACGTCCGAACGCCAGGACACTTGCCCGACGCCCTGCGACCACGTCATTCCCGCGTAGGCGGGAATCCATCTTC
>DPKT01000243.1:0-2044 GCA_003542385.1 Desulfomicrobium sp. | reverse complement strand
TGTTAGTTGCAAAATGAGACGCGCAGGCGTGCCCTGTGCGAATGTCCGGTCCATACGTTGCGTTACAGGCGGATATTTTCAGTCGACCGGCATCGTTCAAGATCAGATCCCAGTAGGACGGCCAGACTGAAGCAGGGAATGCGGGGCTTTGCCCCTTGGCCCGATTATCGGATCGGAATTGTCAACGCCGCCGAGNNCCATACGTTACCCTACAGGCGGATTTTCCTGATCGACCGGCATTATTCAGATCAGGTCTCAAGGCCGCAACCAACCGGAAGGCCTGGCAGAAGCAGGGAAATGCGGGGCTCCGCACCTGGCCCGATGATCGGAATTGTCAACGCCGCCGAGGCGGCATCACATCTGGAGGACAACATGGCTCTTTTCACACCCCAGGAAGCCCTGGATTACCATTCCGAAGTTCGCCCCGGCAAAGTCGAGGTCGTGCCGGTCAAGCCCTATTCGACCCAGAAGCACCTGACCATGGCCTACAGCCCGGGCGTGGCCGAGTCCTGCCTGGCCATCGCCAAGGATAAGGACCTGACCTACAAGTACACCGGCCGCGGCAACCTCGTGGCCGTGGTCTCCAACGGCACCGCCGTCCTGGGTTTGGGCAACATCGGCGCCCACGCCGGCAAGCCCGTCATGGAAGGCAAGGGACTCCTCTTCAAGATTTTCGCCGACGTCGACGTCTACGACATCAACCTCGACGTGACCGACCCGGACAAGCTCTGCGAGATCGTCAAGGCCATGGAACCCACCTTCGGCGGCATCAACCTCGAAGACATCAAGGCCCCGGAATGCTTCTACATCGAGGACAAGCTCAAGAAGGAAATGGGCATCCCCGTCTTCCATGACGACCAGCACGGCACGGCCATCATCTCCGCCGCCGGCCTGCTCAACGCCCTCGAAATCACCGGCAAGAAGATCGGCGACCTGCGCATGGTCGTGTCCGGCGCCGGCGCGGCCGCCATCTCCTGCACCCGGCTCTACGTGGCCCTGGGGATGAAGCTCGAAAACATCGCCATGTTCGACTCACGCGGCCACATCCACCTGGGCCGCGCGGACCTGAACGAACAGAAGCGCGAATTCGCCACCCAGAAGGCCTACGGCTCCCTGGCCGAGGCCATGGTCGGAGCCGACGTCTTCCTGGGCCTGTCCAAGGCCGGCGTGGTCAGCAAGGACATGGTGAAAAGCATGGCCAAGGACCCCATCATCTTCGCCTGCGCCAACCCTGTCCCCGAAATCTCCTACACCGACGCCAAGGAAGCCCGCCCCGACGCCATCATGGCCACGGGCCGCTCGGACTACCCCAACCAGATCAACAACGTCCTCGGCTTCCCCTTCATCTTCCGCGGCGCTCTCGACGTCATGGCCACGAACATCAACGAGGAGATGAAGCTGGCCGCCGCCAAGGCCCTGGCCGACCTGGCCAAGCAGCCGGTACCGGACTACGTGCTGCAGGCCTACGGCGTGGACAAGCTGGAATTCGGCATCGACTACATCATCCCCAAACCCGTGGACCTGCGCCTTATCGAGTTCGAATCCGCAGCCGTGGCCCAGGCCGCCATGGACANNCCATCGCCGACATGGACGCCTACCGGGTTTCGTTGCGCGAACGGATCACCAAGTCCCGTGAACGGCTCGACGCCTTCGTGAAGAGCTACCCGCAGATCTTCTAAAGAGGCCCGAAAGTCCAAAACAAACCGCCCCGTCAGCGCAAGCCGGCGGGGCGGTGTTGTTTGAATGCGGTTCGAATGAAGACCTATGGTCTGGCGGCGCAAGCGGGCGTTCTGTACCGGTGAAAAGTCAGCGCAGGGAGAAGCGCACGGGCAGGATGACCTGGCAGGGCACGGGCCGCCCGCCCGCCCTGGCGGGGCTGAAGCGGGAAAATTTGGCCGCGATGCTGGCGGACTCGTCCATGCCGTAGCCCGCACTCTCGAGAACCTCCACCGCCTCGACCTTGCCCGCCGCATCCAGGGAGAGCTTCAGGACCACCGTGCCGTCCTTGCCCAGACGCCTCGCCTCGCGCGGGTATTCGGGCATG
>DPKT01000266.1 GCA_003542385.1 Desulfomicrobium sp. | reverse complement strand
TGAAGAGGACGGAGGAGTCCACGAACCCCTTGAGCAGGATCCGGGCCCGCCCCGAGGCCACGACCTGCACCGTGGCCGCGGCCCCGGCTGCCTCGCCGCGGGCGTCAACGAGTTCGAAGTCGGAAAGGTCGAGCCCCATCCCGTCGGCAAGGGCGCGGATCTTGTCGGTCTCCCCGACCAGGATGAAACGGGCCAGGCCCAGGGCGTGGGCCTCGGCCACGGCCTTCAGGGCCTCGGTGTCGTGGGCGCAGGCCACGGCCACGGTCTGGACGGGCAGGGTCAGGGCCTTGTCGCGGATCTGTTGCATCGATGTGAGCATCTCGCCTCCTTGCGAGCTTTGCCGATAGATCATCGATTGGATGAAAACAAGGGGCTGGCGCAACCGATTTTGCGACGGGTGCGCGTTCGGTTGCCGGACTTGCCCCGCGGGCGGGGGAAGGCTAACCAGACCCGACATTCGGAGGAAACATGCAGAGCAGAACCGCCGCCCTGGTCGCCGGGTCCATGGCCAGCTTTCTCGTCCCGTTCATGATGTCCGCGGTGGGCATCACCCTGCCCGTGGTGCAGATCGAGCTTCAGGCCACGGCCGTGGAACTGAGCTGGGTGGCCGGCAGCTACATCCTGGCCCTGGCCGCCATCCTGCTGCCTGTCGGGCGCCTGGCCGACATCTGGGGGCGCAGGCGGACCTTCGTCTGGGGCACCGCGGCCTTCGTCGTTTTTTCCGTGTGCGCCTCCCTGGCCTGGTCCGTGGCCAGCCTCGTGGCGCTGCGCATCGTGCAGGGCGTGGGTGCGGCCATGATCCTGACCACGGGCGTGGCCATCGTGACGGATATCTACCCGAAGAACGAACGCGGCAAGGTCATGGGCGTGCTGGTGGCCTGCGTCTATCTCGGCCTGTCGGTGGGCCCGCTGGTGGGCGGGCTGATGACCGACCTCGCGGGGTGGCGCAGCGTCTTTTTCCTGAGCCTGCCCCCGGGTCTGGCATGCTGGCTGCTGGCCATGCGCATCGAGGGCGAGTGGCGGCCGGCGGAAGGGGAGCGTTTCGATGCCCTCGGGAGCCTCTACTACGCGCTCTTCGTGGTCTGCTTCGTCAACGGCCTGACGGGACTGGCCAGGCCCGCCCAGGGGCTCCCCCTGCTCGCGGGGGCGGCTTCCCTGGGCCTGTTGTTCGTGCTGCGCTCCAAGCGCGCCGTCCACCCCCTGCTGGAACTGTCCCTGTTCACGTCCAACCGCGTCTTTCTGCTGACGAGCCTGGCGACCCTCATCAACTACGCCGGCACCTTCGCCGTGGGCTTCCTGCTGAGCCTCTACCTGCAGGTGGTCAAGGGCTTTTCGCCCATGAACGCCGGGTTCCTGCTCGTGGTCCAGCCCGTGGTGCAGAGCCTGCTTTCCCCCCTGGCGGGGACCCTTTCGGACAGGTTCAACGCGGCGGGCATGGCCAGTCTGGGCATGGGCCTCTGCGCCCTCGGTCTCCTGTGCATGGTCGGCGTGGGCGCGGACACCTCCCTGTGGGCCATCGGGGGCATCCTGGCGCTTCTGGGGCTGGGTTTCGCGCTCTTCGCCTCGCCCAACATGAGCGTGATCATGGGCAGCGTCGAGCCCAGGCACTACAGCATCGCCTCCAGCCTGGTGGCGACCATGCGCACTTTCGGCATGTCCCTGTCCATGGGCATCGCCACGGTGGTCTTCGGCTTCCTGCTGCACGGGCGGCAGGTCGGCCCCGAGACCGTCCCGCAGTTTCTGGTCAGCATGCACGTCATCTTCGCCGTCTGCGCGGCGCTGTGCGTCATCGGCGTGTTCTGCTCCCTGGGTCGGCTCCGCAAGGGCTGACGCCTCCGGGGCGACCGGCGTTTGCCTTCGGGATCCGTTCCGGTGTAGAATTGATCAGATTCATGAACCACAACCGGAGGAAACGAGATGCGCAGATGCTGCCTGTCGATGGCGATCGCCGTAGCCGTGTGCCTGGTGTCCGTATGGGCCTTTGCGGCCGACGGCGAGGCGCTGGTCCAGTCAACCTGTACGAAATGCCATGACTTGGGCCGTGTGCGGGCGGCCATCGGCGTCAAGGACCAGGCCGCGTGGTCGACCACCGTGGCCCGGATGCTGGCCAAACCGAACGCCCCGGCCGTGGGCGCCGAGGAGCAGGCGTCCATCGTCGGCTGGCTTTCGACGCAGAAAAAGTGATGTGAAACGCCCCCCGTCATTCTTGGAGAGGTCCTATGGTTGCCGCGTGCTCCATAGGACCTGTTCCATTCCAGGGAGACCCTTCATGCCCGGCATCCCCATCCAGCACCAGTACCCCGACGACCTCAGCCACTGTTACGGCTGCGGCAGAAACAACGACAAGGGCCTGCACATCGCCTCCCGCTGGGACGGCGAGGAGGGCCTGGCCAGCTTCACGCCCCGGCCCGAGCACATCGCCCTGCCCGGCTATGTCTACGGCGGGCTCCTGGCGTCGTTGGTGGACTGCCACGGAGTGGCCACGGCGGCCGCGGCCTCGGCCGGGGAC
>DPKT01000323.1 GCA_003542385.1 Desulfomicrobium sp. | reverse complement strand
GGGTGGTGTAGGCCTTGACGATGGCCACGATGCGGTCGAGCATGCGCGGCGAACAGCCGGAACCGGCCGCGGCGTTGCCGGACACGGTGTTGGACGAGGTCACGAAGGGGTAGGTGCCGTGGTCGATGTCCAGGTGCGTGCCCTGGGCGCCCTCGAAGAGGATGCCCTGGGCCGAGAGATCCTGGATGGCCGAGGACACGTCGCCCAGATAGGGCACGAGGCGCCGGGCCACGGGCAGCAGATCGTTGAAGATCTGTTCGGCCGAGAGGGGTTCTTGGCCATAGAGGCTCGTCAGGAGGGCGTTCTTCTCCACCAGGGCCTTCTCGATCTTGCGGCGCAGCAGGGGCTCGTCGGCCAGGTCCGCGGCGCGGATGCCGATGCGGGCGACCTTGTCCTCGTAAGAGGGGCCGATGCCGCGGCCCGTGGTGCCGATCTTGTCGGAGCCGCTCTTGAAATTTTCGCGCGCGCCGTCGATGGCGCGGTGGTATGGCATGATGAGCTGGGTCTTCTTGCTGATCATGAGCCGCGCAGGGCTGACGTCTATGCCGGAGGCGGCGAGCTTGTCCATCTCCTGGCAGAACACGAAGGGGTCCAGCACCACGCCGTTGCCGATGAGGCACTTCTTGCCCGGGTGCAGGATGCCGGAGGGGATGAGGTGCAGGATGGTCTGCTTCCCGTTCACCACCAGGGTGTGCCCCGCGTTGTTTCCGCCCTGGAAACGCACGATGGCGGCCACGTCCGTGGTCAGCAGATCGACGATCTTGCCCTTCCCTTCGTCGCCCCACTGGGCGCCCATGACTACGATATTCGCCATGAATCCGATCTCCTCGTCTTGATGTATTGGCCGTCAGCGCAATGGCAAATGGCTCCCTTCTTTACGGGGCGCAGGCCGTGAAGTCAATTTGTGTCGGATTTGATTTTCGCAAACGGCGTCGAAGGGGACAATCGGCAAAAACATTGCCGTACGCGTACACATGCAATATCTTCGGCCAATGATGAATCTTTAGGACAGTCCGTCACCTCAACCTCGAGCATCCCGGCAGCGCCCCGCACGACGCCTAACCCCGTCCGCGTCCCTGACGAAACGGGCGTACCGGACCGCAGGAGCCCCAATGAACAAAATCGTGGCGCGGTATGCAGACGGCCGCATGGTCAAAGGCACGACGGTGGACTTTTTTCCCACGAAGGACCTTTTTCACGTCAGCGTCGCGGAGAATGGCGGAACGCGCCTGGTGGAGGTCAGCCTCAAGGAGCTGAAGGCCCTCTTTTTCGTCCGCGACTTTTCCGGAAACCCCAAGCACGTCCAGTCCAACGAATTCGACTCGTCGAAGCCCGCGCCGGGGCGCAAGCTCAAGGTGGTCTTCAGCGACGGCGAGGTCCTGGTCGGCACCACCACGGGCTACCAGCCCGGCAGGCCGGGATTTTTCATCGTGCCGGCGGACACCGCCGCCAACACCGAGCGCTGCTACATCGTCACGGCGCATACGCGCGAAGTCACCTTCATCTGAACGGCTCCGGCCCGGACACCCCATGCGCAGAACATTTCTCCTGACCCTGATGGCCATTCTCCTGGGCACCTCCCTTCTGTCGGCCCAGGACGACATGCAGGCCTTCCCCCCGGCCGACGAGGGGATGACGCGCCATATGCTGCGGCTTCCGGCCGAACCAGACGAAACCCTGCTCAAGGTCGAACTGATCCTCGGCAAGGCGGTCCTGACGGACGCGGCCAACAGGTATTTCTTCGGCGGCGAGATCGCGGCGGAGACGATTCCCGGCTGGGGGTACACGCGCTACGTCCTGCCGAGACTGGGGCCCATGGCCGGGACCCTCATGGCCGTGGACCCGGCTGCGCCCAAGGTCGAGCGGTTCATCGCCCTGGCCGGGGAGCCGTACCTGATCCGCTACAACAGCCGCCTGCCCGTCGTGGTCTACGCACCGACGGGCGTGGAGGTGCGCTGGCGCGTCTGGCGCGCTGACGCGCAGCCGCAGGCCATGCCGCAGGGCTGATCCCCTCTCGCTTGACGCCCTGGCACAGGATTTGCCGTCCAGGCGGGCCTGTGCTAGGGGCACGTGGATTCGCGCGGCATGACCGGCCGGGGCGATGCGACAATCCATTTTTCCGGAGAACTTTGATGAGCGATCTCAAGAAGATGTATCATACCCTGAACAGGGACTCCTTTCCCGCCGACCTGACCCTGACCATCGGCGACCAGACCATCCGCTACTCCAAGAAGACCTGGAACATCGGCGGCGAACAGAAGGGCCTGCGCTACGGCGAGAACCCGGACCAGCCCGCGGCCCTCTACGAGGTGGGCGAGAGCTCCTTCGCCATGGACGGCGTGGCCTTCCAGCAGGGCCAGCACAAGCTCGTCTCGGCCCTGACCGAGGAGAACCTGATCCAGTCGGGCAAGCACCCGGGCAAGATCAACCTGACGGACGTGGACAACGGCATCAACATGCTGCAGTACCTCACGGCCAAGCCCGCGGCCATCATTCTCAAGCACAACAACCCCTGCGGCGCCGCCTGGGCGGCCGAGGGCCTGCTCACGGCCCTGAGCCGAGCCTTCGCCTCGGACCGCATCGCGGCCTTCGGCGGGACCATCGTCGTCAACCGCACCCTGGACAAGGCCTGCGCCGAGTTCATCAATTCGAGCTACTTCGAGGTCATCGCGGCCCCGGCCTTCGACGCCGACGCCCTGGAGGTGCTGACCTCCAAGAAGAACCTGCGCATCATCCGCATCCCGGCCCTGGCCGAACTGGAGAAGATCGTGGGCACGCCCTTCCTGGACATCAAGTCCCTGGTCGACGGCGGCCTCATCGTGCAGGCCTCCTTCCGCAACCGCATCCTGGCCGAGGACGACTTCCTGCCGGCCGAAACGGTCAAGGACGGCACCACCTACATCGCCCGCAAGCCCACGCCGGCCGAGGCCGACGACCTGCTCTTCGCCTGGGCCGTGGAGGCAGGCGTGACCTCCAACTCCATCATCTTCGCCCGCGACGGGGCCACGGTGTCCATCGGCACGGGCGAACAGGACCGCGTGGGCTGCGTGGAACTGACCATCCAGAAGGCCTACACCAAGTACGCCGACCGCCTTGCCTTCGTGCGCCACAACCTCTCCCTGTACGAGCTCAAGATGAAGGCCAAGGCCGATGCGGCGCTGGCCGCATCGCTGCAGGACATCCTGGCCAAGACCGAGGCGGACAGGGGCGGCCTGCCCGGCACGGTCCTGGTCTCGGACGGCTTCTTCCCCTTCCGCGACGGCGTGGACCTGGCCATCGCCCAGGGCGTGACGGCCATCGCCCAGCCCGGCGG
>DPKT01000121.1 GCA_003542385.1 Desulfomicrobium sp. | reverse complement strand
GGCCGCGGAACACTTCGGGCAGGCCAACGAGCAGGAAGGACCCGAGGATGACGCCGGGGATGCTGCCCGATCCGCCCAGGATGACGATGGTGAAGAGGATGACGGACTCGGCGAAGGAAAAGGACTCCGGCGCGATGATGGTCATCTTGGCCGCGTAGATGGTGCCGCACATGCCGGCCCAGACCGCGCCGATGATGAAGGCCACGAGCTTGTGGTGGGCCACGTTGATGCCGCTGCCGCCGGCCGCGACCTCATCCTCCTTGATGTACAGGAGCGCCCGGCCGAAGCGGGAGTGCTCCAGGCGCATGAGCAGGAAGATGGTCAGGGCGGCGAACCCCCAGATGAGGTAGAAGAAGTGGTCGGGCTTGGAAATCTTGAAGCCGAAGACCGAAGGGCGGCTGATGCCGAAGATGCCGTTGGCGCCGCCGGTGATGTCGAAGACGTTGTTGATGAGGGCGATGCGCACGATCTCGACGATGCCGATGGTCACGATGAGGAGATAGTCTCCGCGCAGATGGATGATGGGCCGGGCCACGATCATGGCGAACAGCCCGGCCAGGATGCCGGCCAGGGGCATGAGCCAGAGCACGGGGACGCCGTACATGGTGTTCAGGATGGCCGCGGTGTACGCGCCGATGGCGTAGAATGCGGCGTGACCCATGTGGAAGAGCCCGCAGTGGCCGAGGATGACGTTGAGGCTCAGGGCCAGGATGGCGTACAGGCCGACGTTGTTGAAGACGTCCGTCCAGTAGGCGTTGAGGAAGAACGGGCACGTGGCCATGGCCGCGGCGAAGACGAGATAGAGGATTTTGCTCGATTTCATACTTTTTCAGCCACCCTTTCTCCCAGCAGGCCCGTGGGCCTGACGATGAGGATGAGGATCAGGACGCAGAAGGCGATGGCGTCCTTCCAGGCGATGGAGATGTAGGCTGCGCCCAGGGCTTCGATGACGCCCAGCAGCAGCCCGCCGACCATGGCTCCGGGGATGTTGCCGATGCCGCCCAGGATGGCGGCGGTGAAGGCCTTGAGGCCGTACATCCAGCCCATGCTGAAGTTGATCTGCCCGTAGTAGAGCCCGACCATGAGACCGGCCGCGCCGCCCAGGGCCGGGCCGATGCAGAAGACGAGCATGATCACGCGGTCCACGTTGATGCCCATGAGCTTGGCCGCGCCCTGGTCGATGGCCGCGGCGCGGATGGCCGTGCCGATCTTGGTCTTCTGGATGAAGAAGTAGAGGGCCAGCATGAGTAGAAGGGACGTCATGAACAGGATGATGCGCATGATCGGGATGTCCAGCCCCAGGATGTTGACGGCGGCCTTGGGCAGGATGTCGTGGGGGTAGACCAGAAATTTGGGGCTGTAGATGGCCATGATCGCGTTCTGAAAGAAGATGGACGCGCCCAGGGCCGAGACCACGGCCGAAAGCCGCGGCGAATGCCGCAGAGGTTTGTAGGCCACCCGTTCGAGGATCGCGCCGATGATGGCCACCAGGATCATGACCATGACTGCCAGCAGGATCACCGCCGGGAGCGGCCCTATCTTGTCGAAGAGGCCGAAGGACACCAGCAGGGTCAGGCCGAGGTAGGCGCCGATGGTGAAAAGGTCTCCGTGGGCGAAGTTGATGAGCTTCATGACCCCGTAGACCATGGTGTAGCCCAGGGCGATGAGGGCGTAGATGCCTCCGACCGCCAGACCGTTGGTCAGCTGCTGAAAAAATTCTTCCATGATGAACGCCAGGGCAAGGTGTTGATGGGAAAGGGCTCCCCCGCGCGGGGGAGCCCTTGGCGTTTACGGCTGCAGGACGAAGGCGCCGGCGGCGTCGACCTTGTACACGCGGTACAGGTCGCCAACGCGGTCGCCCTTCTCGTTGAAGGAGATCTTGCCGGTCAGGCCGGAGAAATCCTTGAGCTGGGTCTTGAGGTAGGCGGCGAGCTTTTCGCCGGCGGTCTCCTTGGACTTGGCGATGGCTTCGACGATGACGCGGTAGGCGTCGCCGGCCAGCACGGCCCAGACGGAGCCGGGAGCGGTGCCGTACTTGGCCTTGTAGGCTTCCATGAAGGCCTTGGCTTCGGGGGTGTCGAGGTCGGCCGGGACGGGCGGGCTCAGGAACATGAAACCTTCGGCGGCCTTGTTGCCGGCGATCTTGACCAGGTCGGGGTTGTTGGTGGCGTCACCGCCGAGCATGGGCACGTTCCAGCCCATTTCCATCTTCTGGCGCAGCAGCATGCCGGCTTCGGGGTAGTAGCCGGTGAAGAAGACGACGTCGGGGGCGGCGGATTTCAGCTTGGTCAGGATGGCGTTGTAGTCGCGCTCGCCGGGGGTCAGGGCGTCGAAGAAGGCGATGGTCTTGCCTTCCTTTTCGAGCAGGGACTTGGCTTCGTCGGCCAGGCCCTTGGCGTAGGAGGTGTTGTCATGCAGGATGGCGATCTTGGCGAAGCCCAGGGCGCTCAGGGTCTTGGCTGCGACCATGCCCTGCTCGTCGTCGCGGGGGCAGGTGCGGAAAAAGAGGGGCAGGTTCTTCTCGGACAGGCGGATGGCCGTGGAGCCCGTGGCGACCTGCAGGATGCCGGACTCGGCGTAGATGTTCTGGGAGGCCTCGGTCACGGAGGAACCGTAGGTGCCGATGACGGCGGAAATTTCCTTGGTGGTCAGACGGGTGGCTGCCAGTGCGGCCTGGCGCGGGTCGCCGCCGTCGTCTTCGATGACGATCTCGACCTGGTCTCCGCCCACGCCGCCGGCCTTGTTGGTCTCGGCCGCGAGCAGCTCGACGATCTGTTTCATGTCCTGGCCTTCGCTGGCCCAGGAGCCCGTCAGGGGGCACATGAGGCCGATGCGGACGGTCTTCGCCCAGGCCGACCCCAGGGTCAGCGCCACGAGGGCCAGGGTCAGGAATCCAAGTGTGAACAGCTTTCTCTTCATGAAGTCCTCCTTCAGGTTGCAGAGCCCTTGGGTCCGCGGACGGCGGACCGGTTTGGGTGAGATATGGAACCGGAGAATCCGGATTACCCCCTTCGGGAAAAACAAGGGACGGAAGCGGTAACGACGGGACAATTATGCAAATTTTGTAAAAAACGACTACATGAGAACCGGTTAGAAATCAATTTCTTTCCAAAAAGAGAAAGGTGCTCACCCGCGGTGATTCTGCTTTGGTGAATATTCGGAAAAAGGGCGATATAGGAAATTTTGTTCAATTTCAATCGCGGGATACGGTCTCATTCCGGATGATTGCGGATTTCCGGACCCCGCGATGGGTGATTGTTCGGCCCAAAGGTTTGTTGCGGCCTGAGGCGGGAATCGTGCTGACAAAAAAAAGGCTTGCCGGAAAGGTGTCCGGCAAGCCGCGAAGCGAGGCGATGAGGCGCGTCAGATGATCCAGTCGTCGTCGGCCTCGATGGGGGCGAAGCCGCGGCGCATGGTGTTTTCGCAGACCACGCGCGGGTCCATGAACTGCAGGAGGTAGTCGGGGCCGCCGGCCTTGGAGCCGATGCCGGACATGTTGAAGCCGCCGAAGGGGTGGCGTTCGACCAGGGCGCCGGTGGAGCCGCGGTTCAGGTACAGGTTGCCGACGTTGAACTCGGCGCGGGCCCGGTCGAGGTGTCTGGGGCTGCGCGAGAACACGGCGCCGGTCAGGGAGTAGCGGGTGGAGTTGGCCCATTCGATGGCCTGATCGAAGTTCTTGGCCTTCATGACCGACAGGACCGGGCCGAAGACCTCCTCCTGGGCGATGCGGTGTTCGGGCGTGATGCCCTCGACGATGGTCAGGGGCACGTAGTAGCCGCTCGACGGCGCGGAGCTGGATACCAGGAGCTTGCCTTCGCTCTTGGCGATCTCGATGTATTTGAGGACGTTGGCCTGGGCCTTGTCGTCGACCACCGGGCCCATGAAGTAGGTCGGGTCCTCGGCGGGGCCGACGGCCAGGGAGCGTGCGCCCTCCACCAGACGCTCGATGAACTTGGCGTAGATGGGCTCGACCACGATGACGCGCGAGCAGGCCGAGCACTTCTGGCCCTGGAAGGCGAAGGCCGAGTGGAGCACTTCCCTGATGGCCTCGTCCAGGTCGGCGTCGTCGTCGATGATGATGGCGTTCTTGCCGCCCAGTTCGGCGATGACCTTCTTGATCTGCTTCTGGCCGGGGTGGACCACCGAGGCCTTGTTGATGATGCGGTGCCCGACCTCCATGGAGCCGGTGAAGGCGATGAGGGAGACGTCGGGGTGCTCGACGAGGTAGTCGCCCATGACCGAGCCTCGGCCCGGGACATAGTTGAACACGCCGTCGGGCAGGCCGGCCTTGCGGAAGATCTCGGCCAGGGTGAAGCCGACCACCGAGGAAGGTCCGGCAGGCTTGTACAGGACCGGGTTGCCGGCGACGATGGCCGCAGCGCTCATGCCGCAGCTGATGGCCAGGGGGAAGTTCCAGGGGGCGATGACGGCCGCGATGCCCTTGGGCTGGTAGATGAGCTGGCTCATCTCGCCCGGGGCGCGGCCCATGCGCTGGGGCTTGCCGAGGCGGATCATCTCGCGGGCGTAGTATTCAAGGAAGTCGATGGCCTCGGCCACGTCGGCCTGGGCCTGGTCGTACTGCTTGCCGACTTCGAGGGTCTGCCAGGCCGAGAGGGTGAAGATCTCCTTGCGGGCGACCTCGGCGGCCTTGACCAGGAAGCCGGCGCGCTCCTCGGGTGACAGGGCCTTCCAGGCCGGGGCGGCCTTCTTGGCGGCCTCGATGGCCAGGTCGATCTCCTTGGTGGACGCCTGGCAGATGGTGCCGATGACTTCGTTCGGGTTGGCCGGGTTGACCGAGGGCAGGGTGTCGGAGGTGCGCACTTCCTTGCCGCCGATGATGAGCGGGTATTCGCGGCCGAGCTGGGAGCGGACCTGGGCCACGGCGTCGATGAAGGCCTTGCGCACGGACTCCTTGGTGAAGTCGGCGAAGGGCTCGTTCTCGAAGCGGGGCAGGCCCTTGGCCTCGGCTTCCGCCTTGGGCACGCGGCAGGCCTTCTCGCGTTCGGCCGTCTGGACCGGGTTTTCCAGCAGGCGGTCGACCTCGGCCTCCTCGGCGAAGGACTGGCGCAGGAAGGACTCGTTGGCCGTGTTCTCCAGCAGACGGCGCACGAGGTAGGCCATGCCCGGCAGCAGGTCGCCGTAGGGAGCGTAGAGGCGTACGCGCTTGGCCACGTTCAGGAGGCCCTTGCGCACGGGTTCGGCCATGCCGTAGAGCACCTGGAATTCATAGCGCTCCTCGGGCACGTTCAGCTCCTTGGCCGTCTCCATGACCGCGGCGATGGTGCGGATGTTGTGGGAGGCGCAGCCGAAGTGGCAGATGTCATGGTTCTCCAGGATGACCCTGGCCTGGCGCTCGAAGGCCGCGTCGCTCTCGGCCTTGACGGTCCAGACCGGGATGTCCCAGCCGTTCTGCTTGGCGATGACGGTCTCGTAGTCCCAGTAGGCGCCCTTGACTAGGCGGACGGAGATGGGGAGCTTCTCGGCCCGGGCCCAGGCCAGGAGTTCGGCCAGGTCCTGGTCCGTGTCCTTGAGGTAGGCCTGCAGGACGATGCCCAGGTGCGGGTAGTCGCGGAACTCCTCGCTCGAACGCAGGCGGCGGTACACTTCGAGGGTGATGTCCTTGAACTTGTACTGCTCCATGTCGATGCGCATGAAGCCGTTCATTTCCTTCACCTTGCGCAGGATGGTGGCCAGGCGGTCCTGGATGCCGCGCACGGAGCCTTCGAAATCCTTGGGAGAGGCCTGGGAGAAGAGGGCCGTGGGCTTGACCGAGATGTTGACCTTGGGGGCGTGGCCCCAGTCCAGTTCGCCCACGCCCAGGGCCGGCCAGGAGGCGTGCTCCTTCTTGAGTGCGGCCAGGAGCTCCATGTACTCGTTCAGGTAGGCTTCGGACTCGATCTCGCTGACCGTGGCCTCGCCCAGGATGTCGACGGTGAAGGCGAAGCCGTCCTTGCGGATCTTCTTCAGGTTCTTCATGGCGTCGGAGGTGTTCTCGCCGATGATGAACTGCTTGGCCATGCCCTCGATGTTGGAGCGGATGGTCTTGGCCATGAGGCCGGCGGCCAGCTTCCCGCCCAGGCCCGAGCCCATGGCGCCCGCGCCCCACTTGAGGACCTTGGGCACGTCCTGGTCGTCGCCGGCGAAGTACTCGTCGATGTGCCGGGTCAGGGAGTCGGAGGTGTTCAGATAGGGCAGGACGTCGACGAAGCGGAAAAGCTGAACCTTGAAGTTCTCGTTCTTCATGGACCAGTCCATGACCTTGCCGGTCCACCAGCCCTTGTTGAAGATGGAAGGGGCCTCGCCGGAAATGCTGGCGAAAAACTCCTTGCCGCGCTCGCGGATCTTTTTGTCCAAAGCTGAACTGTCCATTCCTCGTCTCCTGTACTGGGTGTTATTTTGTCGTTTTCTTGGGTTGCCTGCACTCGATGAACTGCAGCGACAGGGCCTGCGTTTCCTTCAGGGTATCGAGGACCAGCGTGGTGCGGCTGTCGCGCACCCCGGGGATCTCGCCGAATTTCTTCATCAAGAGGGCCAGGGTCTCGGTGCTGCTGACCCGGGCCTTGACGAGATAGTTGTACTCGCCCGCGGTCCAGTGCACTTCCTGCACCTCGTCGATCCCGGCCAGTTGGCGGCCTATCTCGGAACTGCCCACGGCGTCGGAGGTCTTGATCTGGATGAAGGTCGAGAGGGAAATCCCGAGGGCCTTGGGGTTCAGGCGGACCTCGTAGCCGGCGATGATGCCCTTCTGCTCCAGTTTTTTCACGCGTTCGAGGACGCCCGACGGCGCCATGCCGATCTGGCGGGCCAGTTCGGCGTTGGTGATTTTCCCATTTTCTTGAAGGATGTTCAGGATCTGAATGTCTGTGCTGTCTAACATGGTTCGATCTCTCTCTTTTCGGGAAGATAATTCTTTGAAGGATCTTCGTCAATGAAGATTGCCATTATTGGGAAACCGGGCGCGAACACGTCAGGCCGGCTCCGGACGGGCGCTTGACGGGATGCCGACCGGACGGCGGGATATGAATATCATTCGGATGATTGGTCAAGAAAAAGAATGATTGTGCGGAAATGACAAAATCGTGTCGCCGAGGAAATAATTTTCGTCGCTTTCGTCACGTTGGGTTCGAAATTTGTCAATCGCCCGGGAACTACGGCGATGCCCGGAACCGGGGCGGGGGAGGCTCAGCGGGTTGGGCAGGATTTTGCATGAACGCAGTGTTTGACCTTCCCGTACTCAGTGTTTAGTGTACTGGGGCCTCATCGGTGCGGGCATGACGGCGGCAGCCCCGCCCGCGCTTGTGACGGGATTCCTTCACATATAACCCACCCACATACCATCCATGCCCAAGAGAACAGATCTCAAGAAGATAATGCTCATCGGCTCGGGCCCCATCGTCATCGGACAGGCCTGCGAGTTCGACTATTCCGGCACCCAGGCCCTGAAGGCCCTCAAGGAAGAGGGGTACGAGGTGGTCCTGGTCAACTCCAACCCGGCGACGATCATGACCGATCCGAACCTGGCCGACCGGACCTACATCGAACCCATCGAGCCCGAGACCGTGGCCCGCATCATTGAAAAGGAGCGACCCTGCGCCCTCCTGCCGACCCTTGGCGGCCAGACCGGCCTGAACACGGCGGTGGCCGTGGCCGAGAACGGGGTCCTGGAGAAGTACGGCGTGGAACTCATCGGCGCGTCCCTGCCGGCCATCAAGAAGGCCGAGAGCCGCCAGCTCTTCCGCAAGGCCATGGAGAAGATCGGCCTGAAGGTACCCAAAAGCGGCATCGCCCGCTCCCTGGACGACGTGCGGGAGTGGGGCGAGAAGCTCAAGTTCCCCATCATCGTGCGCCCCGCCTTCACATTGGGCGGCACGGGCGGCGGCGTGGCCTACAACAAGGAAGACCTGGAGCGCATCGCCCAGCAGGGCCTGGCCGCCAGTCTGACCACCGAGGTCATGCTCGAGGAGTCCCTCCTGGGCTGGAAGGAATACGAGCTTGAGGTCGTGCGCGACAAGAAGGACAACTGCGTCATCATCTGCTCCATCGAGAACCTGGACCCCATGGGCGTGCACACCGGCGACTCCGTCACCGTGGCCCCTGCCCAGACCCTGACCGACGACGAGTACCAGAAGATGCGCGACGCCTCCCTGGCCATTATGCGCGAGATCGGCGTGGAAACCGGCGGCTCCAACGTGCAGTTTGCCCTCAACCCGGCCAACGGCGAGATGATGATCATCGAGATGAACCCGCGCGTGTCGCGGTCCTCGGCCCTGGCATCCAAGGCCACGGGTTTCCCCATCGCCAAGATCGCGGCCAAGCTGGCCATCGGCTACACCCTGGACGAGCTGCAGAACGACATCACCCGCGAGACCATCGCCGCCTTCGAGCCGACCATCGACTACGTGGTCATCAAGATCCCGCGCTTCACCTTCGAGAAGTTCCCCGGCGCCGAGGACTACCTGACCACGGCCATGAAGAGCGTGGGCGAGACCATGGCCATCGGCCGGACCTTCAAGGAGGCCCTGCAGAAGGGCCTACGCTCCCTGGAGATCGGCTACCCCGGCCTGGGCAAGAATTTCGACGGCCGCCTCCCCGACACCGAGGAGATCCTGGCCGGGCTGCGCAAGCCCAACTCGCGCCGCCTGTTCCAGATCCGCCAGGCCCTGCTGGCCGGGCTGACCGAGGAGGACATCTTCGAGGCCTCGGCCATCGACCCCTGGTTCATCCGCCAGTTCAAGGACATCGTGGACTTCGAGGCCGTGCTCAAGAACGTCGGCCTGCAGGGCAACCTGACCGTGGACAACCCCGAGTTCGTCAGCGTCCTGCGCCAGGCCAAGGCCATGGGCTTCTCGGACCGGCAGCTGGCCACCCTCTGGAAGCGCGGCGAGATCGACATCCGCAACATGCGCAAGGAGGCCGGCATCCTGCCGACTTACAAGCTCGTCGACACCTGCGCCGCGGAGTTCGAGGCCTACACCCCCTACTACTACTCCACCTACGAGACCGAGAACGAGGCCCGCGTTTCGGACAAGCGCAAGGTCGTCATCCTCGGCGGCGGCCCCAACCGCATCGGCCAGGGCATCGAGTTCGACTACTGCTG
>DPKT01000252.1:1715-4610 GCA_003542385.1 Desulfomicrobium sp. | reverse complement strand
CTGGCGCAGGAAGGACTCGTTGGCCGTGTTCTCCAGGAGCCGGCGCACGAGATAGGCCATGCCCGGGATGAGGTCGCCGTAGGGGCAGTAGAGCCGCACGCGGCGGGCCACGTTGCGCAGGCCCTTGCGCACGGGCTCGGCCATGCCGTAGAGCACCTGGAATTCGTAGCGCTCCTCGGGCACGTTCAGGGCCTTGGCCGTTTCCAGCACCGCGGAGATGGTCCGCACGTTGTGCGAGGCGCAGGCGAAGTGGCAGATGTCCTGGTTCTCCAGGATGCGGCGGGCGATGCGCTCATAGGCCGCGTCGGTCTCGGCCTTGATGGTCTGCACCGGCACGTCCCAGTCGTTCTGCTTGGCCAGCACGGTCTCGTAGTCCCAGTACGCGCCCTTGACCAGGCGGATGGACACCGGGAGGTTTTCGGCCCGGGCCCAGGCCAGGAGGTCGGCCACGTCCTGCTCCGTGCTCTTGAGGTAGCACTGGAACACGATGCCCAGGTGCGGGTAGTGGCGGTGCTCCGGGGCCGCGCGCAGGCGCTTGTACAGCTCCACGGTCATCTCCTTGTAGCGGAGCTGCTCCATGTCGATGCACAGGAACCCGCCCATCTCCTGGACCAGGCGGTAGATGGGCTCGATGCGCTTCATGATTCCGGCCACCGAGCCCTCGATGTCCGCGGGCCTGGCCTGGGAGAAGAAGGCCGAGGGCTTCACGGCCACGTTGACCTTGGGCGCGTGGCCCCAGTCCAGGGAACCGTCGGCGTCCAGGGCCGCCCATTTTTCCTGCTCGTCCCGGAGGGCCCGGAGCACCTCGAGATAGCCCCGGAGATAGGCCTCGGCCTCGTCCTCGCTCATGGTGGCCTCGCCCAGGAGGTCGATGACAAAGGCGAAGCCGTCCTTGCGCAGCTTGCGGATGCCCTTGACCGCCTCGGACGCGGTCTCGCCGATGATGAACTGGCGGGCCATGCCCTCGATGTTCGAGCGGATGGTCTTGTGCAGGACCTTGGCCACCAGGCCTCCGGCGAAGCCGGTCTTGGACGCGCCCCACTTGAGCACGTCCGGGATGTCGCCCGAGTTCTCGCCGGCGAAGTATTCCTCGATGTGCCGGGACAGGGACCTGGAGGTGTTCAGGTAGGGCAGCACGTCCACGAAGCGGAACATCTGGACCTTGAAGGCCTCGTTCTTCATGGCCCAGTCCATGACCTTGCCGGTCCACCAGCCCTTGTTGAAGATGGACGGGGCCTCGCCGGATATGCTGGTGAAAAACTCCTTGCCGCGCTCGCTGATCTTCTTGTCCAAGGCCGAACTCTCCATGCCTGACTCCTCGCTGGGGACTGTTATTTTGGTGATTTCTTGGGTTGCCTGCATTCGATGAACTGCAGGGACAGGGCCTGGGTTTCCTTCAGGGTGTCCAGGACCAGGGTGGTCCGGCTGTCCCGGACTCCGGGGATCTCGCCGAATTTCTTCATCAAGAGGGCCAGGGTGTCCGTGCTGCTGACCCGGGCCTTGACCAGGTAGTTGTATTCGCCGGCCGTCCAGTGGACTTCCTGCACCTCGTCGATCCTGGCCAGCTGCCGGCCGATCTCCGAGCTGCCCACGGCGTCGGCGGTCTGGATCTGGATGAAGGTCGACAGGGAAATGCCCAGGGCCTTGGGGTTCAGCCGGACCTCGTAGCCTTCGATGATGCCTTTCTGCTCGAGCTTCTTGACGCGCTCCAGCACACCCGACGGGGCCATGCCGATCTGGCGGGCCAGCTCGGCGTTGGTGATCTTTCCGTTCTCTTGAAGGATGTTCAGTATCTGGATGTCTGTGCTGTCTAACATAGCTGTGAGCCTCTCTTTTTGGAAATATAATTCGAGATAAGATCTTCGTCAATGAAGATTGCCATAATTGGATAAATGCGGTTTCGCCTGTCATTCGGCCATGACCGGGCGTGGAAGCCGAAGGTGTCTCTTTGTAGTGTTCTGAATATTATTCAGAAATAGTGACGAAGAAAAGAATAAATATTGAGAAATGTCCGATCGCATGTCTCGATTTTAAATTTTGAGCGCCAGGACAAAAAAGATCGACGCGCGCGCCGACGAGAGGGAAGTCGACCGGGGCCGGCCGGATGAAGGGTTCTCGGGAGTCCGCACGCAGTGTTTGACCTTCGGGGGTACTCTGTTTAGAGTACTACCGCCTCATCGGACCGGGCATGACGGCTGCGGCCCCGCCCTCGTCCGATGGGATTCCCGACATTTTAACCCCCCGAACATCCATGCCCAAGAGAACAGATCTCAAGAAAATAATGCTCATCGGCTCGGGCCCCATCGTCATCGGACAGGCCTGCGAGTTCGACTATTCCGGGACACAGGCCCTGAAAGCCCTCAAGGAAGAGGGGTACGAGGTCATCCTGGTCAACTCCAACCCGGCGACGATCATGACCGATCCGAACCTGGCCGACCGGACGTACATCGAGCCCATCGAACCCGAGACCGTGGCTCGCATCATTGAAAAGGAACGCCCGTGCGCCCTTCTTCCGACCCTTGGCGGCCAGACCGGCCTGAACACGGCCGTGGCCGTGGCCGAGAACGGGGTCCTGGAGAAGTACGGCGTGGAGCTCATCGGAGCGTCCCTGCCGGCCATCAAGAAGGCCGAGAGCCGCCAGCTCTTCCGCAAGGCCATGGAGAACATCGGCCTCAAGGTCCCCAAAAGCGGCATCGCCCGCACCCAGGACGACGTCCGCGAGTGGGGCGAGAAGCTCAAGTTTCCCATCATTGTCCGCCCGGCCTTCACCCTCGGCGGAACCGGCGGCGGCGTCGCCTACAACAAGGAAGACCTGGAGCGCATCGCCCAGCAGGGGCTGGCCGCCAGTCTGACCACGGAGGTCATGCTGGAGGAGTCGCTTCTGGGCTGGAAGGA
>DPKT01000252.1:619-1632 GCA_003542385.1 Desulfomicrobium sp. | reverse complement strand
ACCGTGGCCCCGGCCCAGACCCTGACCGACGACGAGTACCAGAAGATGCGCGACGCCTCCCTGGCCATCATGCGCGAGATCGGCGTGGAAACCGGCGGCTCCAACGTGCAGTTCGCCCTCAACCCGGCCAACGGCGACATGATGATCATCGAGATGAACCCGCGCGTGTCGCGGTCATCGGCCCTGGCTTCCAAGGCCACGGGCTTCCCCATAGCCAAGATCGCGGCCAAGCTGGCCATCGGCTACACCCTCGACGAGCTGCAGAACGACATCACCCGCGAGACCATGGCCGCTTTCGAGCCGACCATCGACTACGTGGTCATCAAGATCCCGCGCTTCACCTTCGAGAAATTTCCCGGCGCCGAAGACTTTCTGACCACGGCCATGAAGAGCGTCGGCGAGACCATGGCCATCGGGCGGACCTTCAAGGAGGCCCTGCAGAAGGGTCTGCGCTCCCTGGAGACCGGCCATCCGGGCCTCGGCAAGACCTTCGACGGGCAGCTGCCCGATGTGGAAGAGACTCTGGCCGGGCTGCGCAAGCCCAACTCCCGCCGCCTCTACCAGCTGCGCGACGCCATCCTGGCCGGCATCCCCGAGGAGGAGATTTTCGCCGCCTCGGCCATCGATCCCTGGTTCATCCGCCAGTTCAAGGACATCGTCGATTTCGAGGGCGTGCTCAAGAACGTCGGCCTGCAGGGCAACCTGTCCGTGGACAACCCGGATTTCGTGACCGTGCTGCGCCAGGCCAAGGCCATGGGCTTTTCGGACCGGCAGCTGGCCACCATGTGGAAGCGCAAGGAGATCGACATCCGCAAGATGCGCAAGGAGGCCGGCATCATCCCCGCCTACAAGTTGGTCGACACCTGCGCGGCGGAGTTCGAGGCCTACACCCCGTACTACTACTCCACCTACGACGCCGAGAACGAGGCCCGCGCTTCCGACAAGCGCAAGGTGGTCATCCTCGGCGGCGGCCCCAACCGCATCGGCCAGGGCATCGAGTTCGACTACTGCTG
>DPKT01000252.1:0-575 GCA_003542385.1 Desulfomicrobium sp. | reverse complement strand
GTCTCCACCGACTACGACACCTCGGACCGCCTCTATTTCGAGCCCCTGACCCGCGAGGATGTGCTGGCCATCATCGAACAGGAGAAGCCCGAGGGCGTTATCGTGCAGTTCGGCGGGCAGACCCCGCTCAACCTGGCCGTGCCGCTCCTGCGCGAGGGCGTGCCGATCCTGGGCACCTCCCCTGACTCCATCGACCGCGCCGAGGACCGCGAGCGCTTCCAGGCCCTGCTGAAAAAGCTCGACCTCCTGCAGCCCGACAACGGCACGGCCATGAGCGTCGAGGAGGCCGTGGTCGTGGCCAGTCGCATCGGCTACCCCGTGGTGGTGAGGCCCTCCTACGTGCTCGGCGGCCGGGCCATGGACATCGTCTACGACGAGAAGGACCTGCGAACGTATTTCGACAAGCACGTGACCGTGGTTCCCGACCACCCCATCCTCATCGACAAGTTCCTGGAAAACGCCATCGAGATCGATGTCGATGCCGTGAGCGACGGTGATGACACCTATGTGGCCGGGATCATGGAACACATCGAGGAGGCCGGCATCCACTCCGGAGATTCGGCCTGCGTGCTGCC
>DPKT01000172.1 GCA_003542385.1 Desulfomicrobium sp. | reverse complement strand
TCTGCAACATCAACATCGAGGCCGTGATGATCGAGTGGATCCGCGAGCACTACGGCAACCTGCGCGTCGCCGTGGTGGACACGGACTGCCATCACGGCGACGGCACCCAGGACATCTACTGGCACGACCCAGACGTGCTCTTCATCTCCCTGCACCAGGACGGGCGCACCCTGTACCCGGGCACGGGCTTCCCGTCGGAGTGCGGCGGCCCCAAGGCCCTGGGGCGGACCATCAACGTGCCCATGCCGCCGCGCACCTCGGACGAAGGCTACCTGATGACCGTGGAGCGCATCGTCATGCCCATCCTGGACCACTTCAAGCCGGACCTGATCATCAACTCCGCGGGCCAGGACAACCACTTCTCGGACCCCATCACGAACATGAACTTCACGGCCCAGGGCTACGCGCGGCTGACCGAAATGCTCAAGCCCGACATCGCCGTACTCGAGGGCGGCTACGCCATCAAGGGTGCCCTGCCCTACGTCAACCTGGGCATCAGCCTGGCCCTGGCCGGCGTTGACTTCTCGGCCGTGCAGGAGCCGGAACTGGACCGCGAGAAGATCCGCGAGCAGAAGTCCACCATGGACTACCTCTCGGCCCTGTGCGACCAGCTGCCCGAGGTCTACTTCAACCCCAGGCCGTCGGACGCCGTGCGCGAGGGCGGGTATTTCGTGCGCCGCCGCTCCATCTACTACGACACCGACGACATCACCGAGAACCAGGTCGAGCGCCTCAAGGACTGCCCCCACTGCCCGGGCCTCTTGATCGTCGAGAGCGAGACGGCCGACACGCCGCGCTGCCTGGGCCTGCACGTCCCGGTCCAGGGCTGCGACATGTGCAGCCAGGAGGCCGAGGAGCGCTTCGCCAAGGCCCGCCAGGCCGGGTTCGCCTACGCCCAGCTCTCGGACCGGGTGACCAAACGCTACGAGTACGCCAAATAACCTTTGCGGGGCATGGGGTTTCGCACCACATGCCCCTTCCTGTATCCCCCCTGATTTACGGACTTTTTCTCCGCCGTCACCAGCTTGTCACATTTCTTCACAAAATGTGACTTTTGTATGACGAGAAGCATTGCGCCAATCCGAGCACGGCATTAAAGTCTTCGCGTTCGCGGCTGGCCCCGCCCGCCGGAACCGCCCGGAGCGCTCCATTCTCCGGGTCTCCCGAGGCTGCAATCACAACGCCGGAGTCCCTGCCCATGGCATTTTCCATTTTCCCCAGGAACATACACTTTTTCGAGCTCCTCAACAGGCAAAACCGCATCCTGAACGAATCCGCCGGGCAACTGGCCAGGATCGTCGAGGACCTGACCTGCGTGGACGCGGCCTGCAAGACCGTGACCCTCATCGAGGCGGACGCCGACGCGCTCTGCCGCGAGATCGCCAGGGAGCTTTCCCAGACCTTCATCACCCCTATCGACCGCGAGGACATCTACCGGCTGAACATGACCCAGGAGGATTCGATCAACCGGATCACGGCCATCGCCTCGCGCATGCGCCTGTGCGCCTTCGACTACATCCGCTTCCCCGCCCGCAAGATGGCCCGCAACATCCTGGCCATGACCGCCCTGACGGGGGAGATGATCTGCTGCCTCGAAAGCAAACGCGACGTGTCCGACACCATGCGCAAGGTCAAGGAGCTCAAGACCGAGTGCGAGATGCTCTTCTCCACGGGCCTGGCCGAGCTGCACGACGTGGAGACGGGCGACACCAAGGAGGTCATCGACATCATGCGCTGGACCCAGGTCTACGACCGATTCGAGATGGCCATCGAGCGCATCGACGACCTGGCCGACGCCATCGAGGAAGTGGTGCTGAAAAATGCCTGAGCTGCCGATCCTGCTCGTCATCATCATCCTGGTGGCCCTGGTCTTCGACTTCACCAACGGGGCCCACGACTGCGCCAACGCCATCGCCACGGTGGTCTCGACCAAGGTCATGTCGCCCCGCTCGGCGGTGATGATGGCGGCCGGCCTGAATCTCTTCGGAGCCCTCCTGGGCGAGGAGGTGGCCCACACCCTGGGCTCGGGCATCGTCAACACGGACATGGTCATGGGCAGCCAGATTCTGGTGCTGGCCGCCCTCATCGGGGCCATCGCCTGGAACCTCATCACCTGGTACTACGGCATCCCGTCGTCGTCCTCCCACGCCCTCATCGGCGGGCTCATGGGCGCGGCCATCTGCCACGCCGGGTTCTCCTCCCTGAACGGCCTGTCGATTTTCAAGAAGGTCCTGCTGCCGCTGGTGCTCTCGCCCCTGGCGGGCTTCGGGGTCAGCTACGTGGTCATGACGATCATCATGCTCCTCTTCTGGCGGGCCAACAGGCACAGCGTGTCGCGCTGGTTCGAGAAGCTGCAGATCCTGTCGTCGGCCTTCATGGCCACCAGCCACGGCCTGAACGACGCCCAGAAGACCATGGGCATCATCACCCTGGCCCTCTTCATTTTCCACGAGATCGACACCATCCACGTGCCCCTGTGGGTCAAGCTGGCCTGCGCCCTGGCCATGGCCATGGGCACGGCCCTGGGCGGCTGGAAGATCGTCAAGACCATGGGACACCGCATCTTCAAGCTGGAGCCGGTGCACGGCTTCGCGGCCGAGACGTCGGCGGCCATGGTCATCACCGGAGCGTCCCTGGTCGGGGCGCCCATCTCCACCACCCACACCATCAGCGCCTGCGTCTTCGGAGTGGGCGCGACCAAGCGCCTCTCGGCCGTGCGCTGGGGCATCGCCGGCAACCTCGTGGTGGCCTGGATTCTGACCATACCGGCCTCGGCCCTCATCGCCGGGGCGACCTTCTACCTGTTCACGCTCATGGGCATCGCCGACTAGTTCGGAGCTTTACAGCGGCGGCTATACGCCGTACACGTCTCTGCACACAAGCTGGGGGAGCCCGACGGGCTGAGAGGGGACACGTTCCCGACCCTTTGAACCTGACGCAGTTCATGCTGCCGGAGGGAAGCTGGTTCCGGAACTTCACCCATCCATAGAACCGCGCCTCCCGGGCGCGGTTTTTCTTTCGCCTCCCCCCGCTTGCGACACAGAACGCGGAGGCAGCCATGCACATCACCCTCAACGGCGAAAGCCGCCACATCGCGCCGGGCCAGACCCTGCACGACCTGGTCCTGTCCATGAACCTCGAACCGGCCGTGGTCGTGGCGGAGCTCAACCGCGACATCGTGCCAGGGGCGCAGTTCGCCGCAACCGTCCTGCGCGACGGCGACCGCCTCGAACTGCTGAGCTTCGTCGGCGGCGGCTGAGCGCGCGCCGTCCACCTTCCCCCACCACCAACAGCGAGAACCGTCATGGAACACACCGATATCTTCGAACTGGGCGGCAAGCGCCTGACCAGCCGCCTCTTCACGGGCACGGGCAAATACGGCGACGACGGCCTCATCCCGGCCGTGTGCGAGGCCTCGGGCTCCCAGGTCATCACCGTGGCCCTGCGCCGCGTGGACCTGGACGGCCGCGCGGACAACGTCATGCGCCACATCCCCGGCCACATGACCCTGCTCCCCCACACC
>DPKT01000091.1:1609-4220 GCA_003542385.1 Desulfomicrobium sp. | reverse complement strand
CGTCCAGCAGCCAGCCGTTGGGGCTGGAGTTCTTCAGCACGTCGAGGACCATGGGGATGGTGATGTCGTCAGGCACGAGTTCGCCGCGGTCGATGTACTCCTTGGCCTTTTTGCCGAGCTCGGTGCCGCCGCCGATGTGCTTGCGGAAGATGGCGCCGGATTCGATGTGGTCGAGGTCGTACTTCTTCTTGGCCAAAGAGCCCTGGGTGCCCTTGCCGCTGCCATTGGGTCCGAAAATGAGAATATTCAAGGCGAAAACCTCCTGTAAAAAATTTCACAAAGTACTATAGGCAGGCTTTTGGCCTGTCAATGAAAGATCGGAGGCGCTCTTGTCAGGAGAGGGACGCGCGGTTAGGGTCGGCCTACAACCATGAGAGTACGGGAGGGACGATGGGGCTTCTGGACGAATGGGGCGACGCCCTGGTGGAAGAGGGACTGAAGGAGGCCGCCGACAACTTCTTCGGGGCCCGCAAGGCCCTCGACGACGAGATCGCCTGGTTCGAGGAGCAGGCGGCCAAGCTCAGGGGCGGCGCCGTGGAGATCCGTTCGTGGTTTGCCGGCCTGAACTGCCTCCTCGGCTCCGAGGAAGCCTCGCGCATGCTGTTCGACGCCCTGGGCGTGACCCTGGACGACCCGTCCCTCTACGCCCACCAGGTCTGCAGCCTGCAGTTCCGCCGGCCGCGCAGCTTCACCCGCAAGGGCCTTTTCGCCAAGACCGTCTGGGAGGTCTACGAGCCTCTGGCCCGCTTCATCGAGGCCTACATGCACGGCGCCCCCTTCGCCGACCCCCTGCAGCCCGGCCGTGTCCTGATCACCGTCAACCACGACCATCTGCGCAAGCGCTGCGCGGAGATCAACGCGCGCATCAGGGGCGTCAACGAGTCCAACCGCCCCTCCGAATCCCTGGGCTTTGCCAAGAAGATGGACCAGATGCAGGTGCAGAAGGAGTCCATCACGGGAGGCGGCGGCCAGACCTGGACCCTGGACAGGGACATGGCCTTCACGCCTCTGGACTTCGACACCTACGACCTCCCCGCCTTCCCTGACCTCCCCGTGGACAGCCGCGCCCAGGACAAGCTCAGGGCATGCTGCAACACCATCTTCGCCACGCGCCGCGACCACGTGGAGGAGGTGCTGGGCGAGGTGTTTTCGCCGGAGGACAAGAGGTTTTGCGTCTTGAGCCGGGAGGGGTGAGGAGGGGGAGAATGGACGAGATGGACTGACACGGACTTTTACGAACCTGCACGGACAATGGTCACGCCCACGGAACGGTCCGTGTTCGTCCGTGTTCGTCCATAAAGTCCATCAAAGTCCTTCCTACCTCATGCCCCGCCTTCTGAAATATCCCCCCAGCAGCAGTTCCAGCAGCACGAAAAGTGCCACCGGCACGGCCAGGAAGATGAGCGTGACCATGGCCCCCAGGCCGCGGTTTGACGAGGTGATGACCGGGAAGAGGTAGCCAGTGAAGGACGGCACCGTGCCGCCGCCGATGAGGAAGACCAGGAAGTACTCCGAGAAGGCCACCAGGAAGACCACGCTGCCGCCGGCGGCCAGGGCCGGGAGTAGCAGGGGCAGTTCGACTTGGCGGAAGGCCTGCCAGGGCGAGGCGCCGAGGTTCAGGGCGCAGGTGTGGTAGTCGGGGCCCAGATGCGTGCAGGCCGTGGTCAGGGAGCGCAGCATGTAGGGGTAGGAGGCGATGGACAGCACCAGGACCACGCCGACCGCGCTGTCGGCCAGGCCCAGGCGGATGAACGCGAAGTGCAGGCCCATGCTGTAGGTCATGGCCGGAACCAGGGCCGGCGTGAGCAGGAGCCCTTCCAGCAGGTTCTTGCCGCGGAAGGAGGCTCGGGCCAGGAACCGTGCCGGCCCCAGGGTCATGGCCACGGTCATGGCCACGGTGGCCAGGGAATACGCCACCGACGACCCGAGGGCCGCCAGCATGGGTCCGGGGTTTCGCAGCGCCTGGGCAAACCCGTCCCAGGACAGCCCCGGCGGAAGCACATCCGGATAGCGCCACCCCGGCGCGCCGGCCTGGATCAGGAGCACGCCCACGGGCAAAACAAAAAGCACGCTCAGCAGCACCAACGTCGCAGCGTGTCTCATGCCTTGCCCCACCCCACCCGCAAGGGGTGCAGGGGACGTGTCCCCTGCCCGCCGGAGGCATGCCTTTCCACCCTCTTCACAGCTTCCTCCCCCGGTCGTCCACGCGGCGGGCAAGGGCGTTGTAGAGCATGGTGAAGAGGGCCGTGAAGGCGAACATGAGGGCCAGGATGGCCATGGCCTGCGGGCGGTCGTCCAGGTCCTTCTGGAAGTAGATGTCGTAGACGCGCATGGACAGCATGCCCGGCCGCGACTCGCCCAGCAGGAAGGGGATGTCGAAGGCACCGAAGGCGTAGAGGAAGAGGATGATGAAGGCGCTGTGCATGGCCGGCAGCAGCCGCGGCAGGGTCACGCGGCGGAAGGTTTCGAAGGGGCCGGCGCCGAGCATGGCCGCGGTCTGCAGCAGTCGCGTGTCGAAGCCGAAGAGCACGGCCAGGGTCATGAGCATGGCGAAGGGCACGCCCTTGAACATGTAGGCCAGGATCATGCCCAGGCCGTCGCCGCCGTAGAG
>DPKT01000091.1:502-1519 GCA_003542385.1 Desulfomicrobium sp. | reverse complement strand
ACGTGCGGCAGGATGAGCCCGACCTTGTAGACCACGGCCGCCTGGCGCAGCCAGCGCGGAAGCCTCCAGACGAGGTACGCCAGCCATGTGCCGAGGATGACGGAGCCCAGGGCCGAGGCCAGGGATACGTACGCGGTGAAGAAAAAGGACCGCCGCAGCCCCGCGCTGCCCAGGACGGAGCCGTAATGGGCCAGGGTCGGCCCCGCCGAGTCCAGGGGCAGGAAGAGCCCGAGGCTTTGCAACGCCGTCAGGCAAAGACCGGCGGCGAAGATGCCGGCGAAGGGCAGCAGCAGGGGCAGCAGGGCCCGGATCATCTCATTGCCCCAGGACGTGCGTTTCCCAGTCGTTTTCCAGCAGTTCCAGGTACCCGGAAGGGATCTCCGGCACCGCCCTGGCGGAAAGTTCCTCGAAGGACAGGGTGGCCGGGCCCAGGTCCACGGCCCTGAAGGCGGCGGCCTTGTCGGCCGGGAGCTTCGAGATCTCCAGCGCCGGCATGTCGCCCCAGTTGGCGGGCACGAACTTGGACAGCTGGGCCTCGGGGCTCATCAGGAAGTCGGCCAGGACCATGGCCCCGGCCTTGTTCGGGGCGTTGAAGGGCACGGCCGTGAAGTGGGTGTTAAAGATGGCCCCCTCCTCCAGGACGAAGGTCCGCACCGTGTCCGGATAGGTCTTTTCCAGGATCTTCATCTGGGCGTGGGCCGGGTGGTAGGACATGCCCATGTCGATCTCGCCGCGGGCGAAGAGGGTGTCCAGGGCGGCCGCGTCCTTGGGGTAGGTGGCGCCTGCGCGCCACAGGGCCGGCTTGACCTCGTTCAGCCAGGCCCAGGCCGCCGGGGATTTTTCGGCGTAGAGGGCCTTGTCGAGGCCCGCCATGTACTGCCCGTGACCGCCCGTGGTGGCGTAGAAGACCTGGCGGATGAAGGCCGAGCCGGTGAAGTCCGGGGGCTGGGGATGGGTGAAGCGCCCGGGGTTGGCCAGGATCCAGGCCTTGAGCCCGGCCAGGTTGCGGGGCGGGGC
>DPKT01000091.1:321-448 GCA_003542385.1 Desulfomicrobium sp. | reverse complement strand
TGGCCGAAGTCGAAGCGCGACGCTTCCGGGTCGTAATAGGCCGCGAAGCTGGGCAGCCTGTGCAGGAATGGCCCGTAGAGCAGGTCCGCCTGACGGGCGTTCTTGAAGTTCTCGCCGTTGATCCACA
>DPKT01000091.1:0-305 GCA_003542385.1 Desulfomicrobium sp. | reverse complement strand
TCCGTGAGGAGCTTGTTGACGAAGACCGCCGCGTCCATGGGCACGCGCACCACGGTGACGCCAAAGCGCCTTTTGGCCTCCGTCGCCACGTAGCCGTCAACCCAGGCGTTGATCTGGTCGCTGCCGCCCCACATGTGCCAGCGCACCTCGCTGCCTCTGGCCGCCGCGAGCATGTCCTCAAAGCTCATGGAATCGATGCTGTCCGCGGCGCGGGCGGCGCCGGACAGGGAGAGGAGGGCGAAGAGGGCGATGCCCAGAAGATGTCGGGTCATGTTGTCTCCTGATATGGTCGAGGGGTTGTGTCC
>DPKT01000022.1 GCA_003542385.1 Desulfomicrobium sp. | reverse complement strand
CTGACAGCGCATGCAGCCCAGGCACTCCGGCGAGAGCACCCGCTCCATGTCCTGCACGCGGATGCAGCCGGGGCAGGCCCTTGTGCAGCGGCCGCACTGCACGCAGGTTGCGGGGTCGCGATGGACGCTCGTCGGGCTCGCCCAACTCAGCAGACCCAGCAGGGCGCCGTAGGGGCAGAGATAGCGGCACCAGAAGCTGCGCAGGACCGTGCCGAGGACCAGAAGCGCGGCCAGGGCGACCAGGGTCGTGCGGGACGGGCTCTGGAAGAAGCGCAGCATGCGGGCATCGGCCACGTAGTTGTAGGGCCCGGCCGCGAACTCTTCGATGGCGGCCAGGTCCATGCCGATGAACACCGTGTAGACGAAGAAACCCAGGGCCAGGTATTTGGGAACGCTCAGCAGCCTGGCGGCCCATGGGCCGGGGACCCGGGACAGGGACAGCCGGCGGCCAAGGGTGTTGAGCAGGCCCGAGATGAGGCCCACCGGGCAGACGTAGCCGCAGAAGCCCTTGCGCAGGACCAGGGCAGTGACCATGGCGGCCAGGAGGATGGCCAGGGCGGCCGGGTGGACCATGTCCCATACCCCGGTCTGGAGCAGGCGGCGCAGCCCCATCAGGGCCGCGATGGGCAGGAAGGCCTCCACCGAGGCCGGCCGGGGGACGAAGACCTCGCTTGCGCCCGTGGCCCAGAGCACGAAGCGGTGGAATTGCCAGCCCGTATGCAGGCAGAGGACGAGGAACGTGGACTGGATGACCCGCTGGAGAACGGGTGGCGTCATTTTTTCGAGCATGGGAAACCTGTGCGATACGTGGCGTCGTTGCGGTGAAAAGTCCGTCAGCGGAGGTTGAACACGGTCCGCCACTTGAAGAGCAGGCGGTGCAGATAGGTGGCCAGACCCCTGGGCCGTGGGAGCGACCCGGTCATGGTCCGGGCCGGATGGAAGATGAGGTCCAGCAGATGGACGGTGCGGACGTGTTGCGAGAGGAAATTGACGCAACCCGCGCAGGACGTGACCACGACGTTCCCCGCAGCTTTTTTGGCCGTCTTATCCCCCCAGGCCGCCGCGAGTTCCGGCCGCAGCATGCCGGCGGCGCCGCCTTCCCCGCAACAGGGGCTCAAGGCTCCGTCCTGGCGCGTTTTCTGCGGTTCGAGTCCGGTGCCCGCGACCATCAGCCGGATGCGCTCCTGAATCTGCCCGTGCCCACGGAACGGGCAGGGGGTGTGCACGATGGCCGTTCCGCGCAGGGCCGCATCGACGCTTGGTGGATTTTCGGCCAGCACGTCGTAGACGGTTCTGACGGCCAGGCCGTCGCCGTATTCCGCGAAGACCCCGAAACAGTTGGGGCAGGCGGTCAGCACCGTCTTCACGCCCATGGCCTTCAGCTTCGCGTTCAGCCTGCCGAAGCGCCGTTCGAAGAACTCGCGCCGTCCAAGATCGTGGGACGTCTTGAAGCAGCAGCTCAGGACCAGCCCGAGGCCCGGGACATGCCCCCGCAGGTGGTCGAGGAGCGCCCTGGCCGTCTCGGGGTGGTTTCCGGGGAAGGTGCAGCCGGGAAAGAAGACCGTGTCCGCGCCGGGCGGTATTTGAAACAGTTCCATGACGCGTGACGCCCCGAAGCGTTCGTAGTTCAGCCTCGGCCTGAAGGGGATCAGGCTGACGCGGCCGGCGTCCATGGCCGCCCTGCGCATGGCCAGGAAGAAGGACGTCAGGGGCAGCCCCATGGGGCAGACCGCGGCGCACAGGCCGCAGAGGCTGCACTCGAAGGCCACGACCCGTCCCGTGCCCGTGGTCAGGAAACGGTCAGCCAGCGCCTTGGGCGTGCCGTGCTCGTTCAGGAACGCGCAGCGGAACTGGCAGGAGCGGCATTCGGTACAGCCTTCGGAAATCCGGCGGGCCAGCTCGTGCAGGTCTTTTGTCGGTGCGGCGTGCGTCACGGCTCAGTGCAGGAAATTCCTGATACCGGTGAAGACGATTTGGGCGGCCATGGCCGAGAGGACCAGACCCGTGATCTTGGTCATGACGGACAGGCCCACGGAACCGAGGAGCTTTTTCAGGGGTCTGGCCGAGCGCAGCAGGACGCCTACGGACAGGCAGGAGCAGATTAGCGCCCCCGCGCCCACGGCCCGCTCCGTGGCGCCGCCCAGTTCCGCGCCGAGGATGAGGAGCGTGCCGATGGTGGCCGGGCCCACGGTGATGGGGATGGCCAGGGGCACTACGGCGAAGTCCACGTCCGGGGCCGCCTCCTGGCTGGAACGCTTGCCCGAGACCAGGGACACGGCCGAGAGGAAGAGCAGGCTTCCCGCGCCGATGCGGAACCCGTCCAGGGTGATGCCCAGGGTCGAGAAGATCGGGTTGCCGGCGAAATAGAGGACGAGGCTGATGACCATGACGGCCATGGTCGTGCGGATGGCCACCATGCGCTGCTCGGTCTTGGTCATGTGCTCGGTCATGGACAGGAAGACGCTCAGCACGAAGAAGGGCGTGAGCAGGAAGAAGAGCTTCATGCTCAGGCTGACGAAAAGAGTGATCATGGCTGTATCCGTCTGCGCCAGGGGGCGCGGTTATGCGTGTTCGTCCCGGCCGGATGCCGGGACGAGCCGTCCTTAGGCCTGCCGCCCGCCAAAGGCAAGGGGCAGAACCTGCATACCCGCATTATCCCCGCGTGGCCAGCACGATGCCTCCCAGGATGCACCCCGCGCTGGCCAGATGCACCATACCCATAGGTTC
Organism: Desulfomicrobium sp.; assembly: GCA_003542385.1. Classification (GTDB taxonomy): domain Bacteria; phylum Desulfobacterota; class Desulfovibrionia; order Desulfovibrionales; family Desulfomicrobiaceae; genus Desulfomicrobium. The sequence goes on along the minus strand of DPKT01000022.1, from coordinate 986 downwards.
CCCCAGGAAAAGGAACGCGGCCACGCCGCTGAAGAGAGGCAGGCAGTAGTAGATGAGCCCCGCCAGGGACGGGCCGATGGACGCCACGGCGCTGTTCCACATGGCGTAGGCGGCCAGGGACGCGCCGAGGCCGACGTAGAGGATGGCGCAGACCGCGCCGGCGGTGAGCTGCGGGGCTCCGGCCTCTGCGTATTCCCAGCCGGCCCAGGGCAGGAGAAAGACGAGACCCGTTCCGATGAGGGTCAGCAGGAAAACCGCCGGACTGAGCTTCCCGGAGAATCTGCGCACCATGATGCTGTACGCGGCGAAGAGGACGGCGGCCAGGGTCATCCACAGGTCGCCGGCCGAGAACTGCAGCCCAAGCAGGCGAGCGGGCTCGCCGCCGGTGATCAGGAGCAGCACGCCGCCCAGGGCTGCGGCCAGGCCCAGGACTTTCCGCGTCGTGAGCTTTTCGCGCAGGAAAACGCGGGCCAGCAGGATGATGAAGACCGGCGTGGACGTGGCGATGAGCGAGAGGTTCAGGGCCGAGGTGGTGCGGGCTCCCGTGTACAGGAGGGCGTTGAAGACCGTGACGCCCAGGAGCGCCATGGGGATCATGGTCGGCAGGCTCCGGCGGATGGCTGCCCTGTCGGCCCAGGCTGACCGCCAGGCGAAGGGCAGCAGGCCCAGGAAGGCCACGCCCCAGCGCAGCAGGGACAGGGTGGCCGGTTCGATGCTCTGGTTCAGGAGGCGGGCGACGATGAAGTTGCCGGACCAGATGACGGTCGCGCCCAGGGCGAAGAGGGCGCCGCGGAGGCGTGTGGTGTCGGTCATGGGGAAAGGGGCAAAAAGGTTGCGCGGACGGGCCGAGAACGACGAATTCCCCCGAGTCTGTTCGAACTCGGGGGAATTGTCGAGAGGCTGGTTCGCCGCTACCGGCGCGGTCGCGTTACTGCTGGGCCGGGGCGCCGTGTCCGGCGTGGCCGGCGGGAGCCTGGCCGGCGGTG
>DPKT01000107.1 GCA_003542385.1 Desulfomicrobium sp. | reverse complement strand
GCCCGGGACTCCTCGGGCGCCTCGGGCATGTCGATGACCGTTCGCCCCCGGGCGTCGAAGGCCAGGGTACCGCCGTGCCCGCCGACGCCCACGCCGCGCACGAAATCCGAGAAGGCGTCGCTGATCAGCGGGTGCGCGATTTCCAGCGCCCCCAGCACCTCAGCCCCGGTCAGGTCCGTGAAGGGCACGTATGCGGCCATGCGCCACGCCCCGCCCAGCCATACGAGGCCTTCCCAGGGCTGTCCGGCCCGGACCGCCTCCAGGGCCGGGTTCCCCCCGCCCAGGAAGGAGCCCTTGCCCCACAGGGGCACGGCCGTGTCCAGCGACGTGGAGACGCGGACCAGCATGCCTTCGTGCAACTGGAGGATCGAGGCCGTCCCGCCCGTCAGCTCCGCCACCTTGCGCGCCACCGCGTTGTCCTCATGCAGGTAGACCGAGCCGTGCTTGAGGGCCGGCAGAACCGCCGTGCGCACTTCCCCGCCGTTCTGGTCGACCAGTTCCAGTTCGGCCTCCATGAGCACCTCGGGCACCGGGAAGCCGCTCAGTTCGAACTGGGTCTTCATGATGTCGCGGTCGATGCGCAGCTTCTTCTGCATGAGGGTATGCTGCAGGGCCACGGACTCGGCCAGGGTGGCCGAGATGCGCGTCAGCCCGTCGCGTCCCTGGCGCAGGGCGTCGGTGTTGGCCATGAAGATTTGGGAAACGGAGAGACACAGAACCGTCACAAGGACGACGGCGATGGTCACGATCGAGAGTTTTGCCTGAAATCCCAGAGAGTTGTTCATACGTTGCGTGTCCTGTTCGTCAAGGAGGGAGGAGGAATGCGACTCCGGAAAATGTCAAACGTCTTGTGCGCGACAAATGCAGGGGCAAAGCGACAACTCGGTGACGGAATCGTGACAATTCCGGGCAAATGAAGGCCTGCCCGACGTCAGAGGGGTTCCGTCCATGGTTGCGGGATCGGCGATGGGGAAAGGCGGGGATGGGAAGATCGGCCCCCCTCCCTTCCCGGCTGCGTATCAGGGCGCGGAAAGGGAGGGGACGGGGTCAGTCGGAAAGCCAGAAGAAGGACAGCGCCGGTACGGTGATCAGGCCGTTCTCCGCCGGGACCGAGTCCCCGGTGCAGAGATCCTTCATGCCGCCGTACTGGAAGAAGCCGTGAACGGAGAGATCCTCCAGGGCCAGAGTCTGGGGCTCGGCGCTGAAGTTGCCGACGACCAGCACCCTGTTGCGCCAGTTCTCGGGGTCCGTGCGCGAGTAGGCCAGCAGGTTGGGGTTGTCGATGGGGATGAGGGTGCGGTTGTCGAAGTCCGCGAAGGCGGGAATCTCCTTGCGCAGGGCGATGAGCCTGCGCAGGGCCGAAAAGATGCGCTGTTCCACCGTGCCGGGCTGGTGCCGTCGTTCGGCCTTGTCCCAGTCGAAACGCGAGCGGTGGACCCAGCGCGAGTCGTGCTGCGTGGACGGGTCCTGCAGGAACTCCAGGTTGTTGAGGGTCCCGACGGCGTCGCCGTAGTACAGCAGCGGCAGGCCGCCGAAGGACAGGATGACGCTGTGCAGCAGGATGATGGTCCTGACCGCGGTATCGACGCCCTCCTCGTCGTGGTTCTCCAAGGCGTGTTCAAGGCCCACGAGGGAGGCCAGGGAGCCGGAGATGCGCGCGTCGCCGGTCTTCTCGTTGGTACCGAAGGGCATGCCCCGGGCCGGCGACGTCGGGAAGCGGCCGGTGAAATAGTCGATGAGGAATGTGCGGTGCATGGCGGGGTCGTACCCGGCCGCGCGCACATCCGCGTCGTCGAAGCCAAGGCCGATGTCGTCGTGGCAGCGCACGTAGTTGAGCCACGTCGCCCGCTCCAGCTTCTGGGGCAGGTTGCCCACGCCCTGGCCCAGGAGCCTGGCGTTCTTGGTGGCCACGGCGTCCCACAGCAGGGCCATGAGGGTGGCGTTGTAGGCGATCTCGCATTCCTTGGAGTAGATGGCGTGCTCCCCGAAGTACTTGGCGATCTCGCTCGGCGCGACGATGGCCTCGGCTATGAACAGCACCCCCGGCGCCGTGACCTGGCAGCAATCTTTCATCAGGCGCAGGATGAGGTGCGCCTCGCGCTCGTTCTGGCAGGTGCTCCCGATCTTCTTCCAGAGGAAGGCCACCGCGTCGAGGCGCAGGATGTCGGCCCCCATGTTGGCCCAATAGAGGATGACGTCGATCATCTCGATGAGCACGGCGGGGTTTCGGTAGTTGAGATCCCACTGGTAGGAGTTGAAGACGGTCATGACCCACTTGCCCATGTCCTCGTCCCAGGTGAAATTGCCGGGCGCCGTGGCCGGGAATATCTCGGGCATGGCCTCCTCGTAGGCGTCCGGGATGTCGCGGTCGTCGAAGACATAGTAGTAGTCCTGATACGTCTTCTCCCCCGCCTTTGCGCGCACGGCCCATTCGTGCTCGTTCGAGGTGTGGTTGACCACTACGTCCAGCACCAGCAGGGTGTCGCGGCTGCGCAGGGTGTCCGAGAGCGCCCGGATGTCGTCGAGGGTGCCGTACCGGGGGTCGATCCTGCGGAAATCGCGTACCGCGTAGCCGCCGTCGTTATTTTCCGGGGGGCAGTCGAGGATGGGCATGACGTGGATCATGTTCACCCCGAGTTCCTGCAAGTACGGGAGCTTTTCCTTGAGCCCCTGCAGGTTGTCGGCGAAGCGGTCGCAGTAAAGGGCCATGCCGACCCATTTCTGGCTCAGGAACCACGTGTAGTTGATCTCCCGCGCGATGTCCGAGCGCCGCAGGGTCGGCCCGCGCTTGATGTAGCGCATGGCCAGGGTCTCGACCAGGCGGACCATCTGCTCCTTGAAGTCGGGGCGCTCTCCGTAGAGCAGCTTGAACAGGGAATAGATGGCGTAGAAATTCGCCCCCAGGCGGGTGTAGAAACGGCGCAGCCTGTACTTGCCGATTTCGGGGTTCAGCTTGGCCAGGATTTCGTTCAGCAGCGCATGGGAAGCCTGTTCGTACATCAGATCTCCTTGTCTTCATGGAATTTACGCAGCCACGCGTCGGCCTCGGGCCAGAAATGCGCGGCCCCTTCGACAATGCCGGCGGCGTAGTTGCCGTTCATGCCCAGATAGCCCCCGGCCATGTGCAGGGGCTTCCTGCCCTCCAGCCGCCTCAACCGCCTCCTGACCTCCGCGTCGGCGTTGGCCACCAGCACGGCCGGAATCTCGCTCGCCAGAACGTCCAAGTCGTTGCCGCTGTCGCCGGCGAAGAGCGTCTCGTCCGGGGCGAAACCTTCCCGCCGCATCAGGAAGCGGATGGCGGAAAGCTTCCCGGCCCGGGCCGGCAGCACGTCCAGAAGCCCCACCCCGGCCGGACCGTCCACGCTCCAGATCAGGGCGGCCCGGATGGACTCCCGGTCCAGGGCAGCGGCCATGCGTCCCGTCAGCGTCTCATGGTCCCAGTCGAGGGGGGCGTAATAGCTCAGCTTGTAGGGGCTCTGCTTTTCCTCTTCCTGCAGTTCAAGCCCCCACGCCGGGCCCAGCACCTTGTGCAGGTCCGCGGAGGTCATGCCCGCCCAGTCCGGCGCGATGTGCGCCTCCCAGTCGGGCCAGCGCTCCCAGCCGTCCGTCCCCGTGCGGTAGATGGTCGCGCCCACGTCGGCCACGGCGAAATCCGGCCATGGCAGCCGGAACTCGCGGATGGCGCCCTCGATGAGGGCCTTGTGGCGTCCGGTGACATAGGCCAGACAGACCTCGGCGCGGGCGACCAGGCGGGCGAAGAGGCGCGGCGCGGCGGGC
>DPKT01000260.1 GCA_003542385.1 Desulfomicrobium sp. | reverse complement strand
AGGCCGTCGGCCGCGCCGTTGCCGGCGAAGCGGACCACGATGGGCTTGCGCGGCGGCTCGCCGCCCAGGGCTTCGAGCATGGACCGGGCCACCTTGTGGCAGGACAGGATGCCGCCGAAGATGTTGATGAAGACCATGCCCACGCGCTCGTCGTCGAAAAGGATGTCGAGTGCCGTGCGCATGGCCGCGCTGTCTGCGCCTCCGCCCAGGTCCAGGAAGTTGGCGGCCTCCAGGCCCGAATAGTTGAGGATGTCCATGCTGGCCATGGCCAGGCCCGCGCCGTTGACCATGAGGCCCACGAAGCCGTCGAGCTTGTGGTAGCTCAGGCCCGCCTCGCGGGAGCGGTTCTCCTCGGGACTCAGGTGAACGGGCTCGAAGAAGCGGTTCAGGGACGGGTCGATGCCCACGCGGTGCCCGTCGATCTCGACCTTGCCGTCCAGGGCCAGCAGCTCGCCGCCGTCGGTCACGACCAGGGGGTTGATCTCGGCCAGGAGCAGGCGGTGGCGCAGGCTCATGTCGAAAAGGGCGGTCAGGAGGCCGCTGAAGGGCTTCAAGAGTTCCCTGGGCAGGTCGAGGTGGAAGAAGATGTTGCGGACCTGGTAGGGGGCGAGCCCCGCGTCGGGCATGGCGTGCTCGACGAGGATCGTCTCGGGGTCGCAGGTTTCGATGTCGACGCCGCCGGCGCGTCCGGCCGTGACGCAGAGGCTGCGGCTGCGGCGGTCGAGGGTCACGGACAGGTACATCTCCCTGCTGAAGGCCGCCCGGGGCTCGACGCGCACCAGACGCACCCGCTCCCCTTTGATGTCCAGGGAGAAGAGGCGTTCGAGCTCAGCCCGGGCCTGTTCTGCGGTGTCTGCCAAGCGGATGCCTCCGGCCTTGCCGCGGCCGCCGCTCAGGACCTGGGACTTGAGGACCCAGGGCAGGGGGAACGGGATGTCTGGGAGGCCGCCGGGCGCGAGGAGCACGCCCTGGGGGACCGGGATGCCGGATTCCTGGAAAAGCTGTTTGCTGCTGTGTTCATTGAGCTTCATGACGCAGTCCTCGCATCGGCGGTTGTCAAACAACATCCCTTGGACTATCACCGCGGGATGGCGCGCAGGGGCTCTTCCGGAATCGGCTGGCCCAGAGTGTATCGATCTTTCAGGGGTGCATACCTGCCTTGTCTTGAAAATCAAGAAAAATTGCAACAACTGGCTATTTTTGCTTATGTAAGTCGTTCAAGATGCAACTAAACAGAATATTCATCACCTTTTGGTGCCTTTTCGCGCTGGCTGTTTGTCAGGCCCGTCCGGCGTCGGCGAACTCGATCTCCATCACGGATCTTGGCGTCGACAATGTGGCAGGCCAGGTCTCCGTGGGGTTCAGCATCGTGGTCAACGACATGGGGCCCCTCATGGAAGCCCTGAAGAACGGCGGGGATTACGAGGTTCGCTGCACGAGCCGGCTCTACTATCGCCGGGCCGGCTTCTGGAATTCCTTCCTGTCCGAAGCCGGCTATACCTGCGTCATCTCCAGCAAGCCCATCGCCCGCGAATGCCTGGTCGTCGACGACCGCGGCACCCACACCTTTCCGTTCCAGAGCCTGCAGGACCAGCTCAACCGCTTCTGGTCCCAGGTATCCATCCCCATGGGCAGCTGGGACATGATCAAGCGCGGTTCGGCCTACAGGGTGGTCATGACCTTCAAGGTCACGCGCACGAACATGCCCGCCTGGGTCAGCAAGCCCCTCTTTTTCGTCAGCTGGGATCTCGTCCCCGAGGTCGTCTATGAGTTCGACTTCGATTTCTGAAGACTTGCTGGGGGATCATGGATAACCCGTCGCGCCTCATCCCGGTCAAGGAACGGCCCGCCCAGGAGCGCCGCAAGCGGCAGCGGGAAATCACCCTGGCCGTCATCGCCATCTTCGTCATCATCATCCTGACCTGGATCGAACTGCGCCTGCTGGGCGTCAACTCCTACCTCTTCTTCGCCCTTTTCAACGTCAACCTGATCCTGCTCATCCTCGTCCTCTTCCTGGTCCTCCGAAACGTCATCAAGCTCATCCTGGACCGGCGAAGGCGCGTGCTGGGCTCGGGGCTCAGGGCGCGGCTGGTCCTCGTCTTCGTGACCCTCTCCATGGTCCCGACCTTCATCATGTTCATCCTGTCCATGTGGTTCGTGCAGACCTCGGTGGACTACTGGTTCCAGTCCCAGGTCGAGACGTCCATGGACCATGCCCTGGAGGTCGGCCAGGATTTCTACGCCGCGGCCGAGTCCGGCCTGGAGGCCAAGGCCCAGGGGATACTCGACCACCTGCGGGAGCGGCGCATCGCCTGGAGCGCCAAGGGGGCGGACGAGGCCATCCGCGCCAAGGGACGGGAGTACAGGCTGACTCTGGTGGGCCTTGTCACCCCCACCCTGCAGGAGAGGAGCTGGCAGGCCGCCCCGGTCTGGGACGAGGCCTGGCGGAAGACCAAGGCGGAGGTGCCATGGGCAGACCTGGCCCGGCAGCCGGCCTACTGGGCGACGCTCCGGGCCCACCCTGACTCGGACCTCGTGGTCGGCATCCTGCCGGTCGACGAGGCGGCCTCGGCCTTTCTCGTGGTGGGCGCCGAGGTGGGGCAGGGCTTTCTTGAACGCCTGGAGCTCATCGCCAAGGGCGTGGGCGAGTACAAGCAGCTCAGGAGCCTCAAGTTCCCCCTGAAGATGACCCTCTACATGGTGCTCGGCCTCATGACCCTGCTCATCTTTCTCGGCGCGACCTGGTTCGGCTTCCGCCTGGCCCGGGAGATCAGCGCGCCGGTGCAGGCCCTGGCCGCCGGCACCCAGCGCATCGCCCGGGGCGACCTTTCGGTGCGACTCATGGACGATTCCCGCGACGAGCTCGGCCTGCTGGTCCAGTCCTTCAACAGCATGGCCGAGGACCTGGAGCAGAGCCGCCAGGGACTGACCGAGGCCAACCGGCGCCTGCAGGAGCAGTATCAGGCCCTCATCGCCAAGAACCATTACGTGCAGGCCATCCTCGACAACATCACCTCCGGCGTGGTCTCCGTCGACCGTGCGGGCAGGGTCACAACCATGAACCGCGCGGCCGAGGCCATCCTGGGCCTGGAGAGCGGCGGGCTCATCGGCAAGTCCGCCATGGACCTCCTCGGCCCCGAACACCGCGGCCTGGTGCAGGAGGTCAGCCAGCTCCTGACGAGCAGTCCCGGCTCCCAGTGGCAGCGCCGGCTGGAACTGGAGGTCGACGGCGAGACCGTCAAGCTCCTGGTCAACGCCGTGGCCCTCATGGACAGCGAGGGTGACGACTCGGGCATCGTCGCGGTCTTCGAGAACATCTCCGAGTTGGAGAAGATGCAGCGCCTGGACGCCTGGAAGGAGGTGGCCCGCCGCATCGCACACGAGATCAAGAACCCGCTGACCCCCATCAAGCTTTCGGCCGAGCGCCTGGAGCGCAAGTTCGGCCAGTCGGTGGCGGACCCGGTCTTCAGCCAGTGCACCGGCCTCATCGTCAGGCAGGTGGAGCACCTGCAGGAGATGGTCCGCGAGTTCTCGGCCTTCGCCAAGATGCCCGAAGTGACGCTGGTGCGCGGCCAGATCGAGCCCATCCTGCGCGAGGGCGTGTCGGTCTTCGCCGAAAGCTACACGGCCATCCGCTGGACCGTGCGGACCGAGGATGTCCCGTCCGTCATGCTCGACCGGGAGGCATTGGGCCGAGCCTTCGCCAACATCCTCCTCAACGCGGCCGAGATCCTGGCGGGCCGGGATGACGGCCGGGTGGACGCCGTGCTCTACTCCCGCAAGCGCAAGGGGCGGGTCTACATCGAGATCAGCGACAACGGGCCGGGCATCAAGCCCGAGGAGCAGTCGCGAATGTTCGAGCCCTACTATTCGACCAAACGCAGCGGCACCGGGCTGGGCCTGACCATCGTCAAGTCCATCGTCAACGACCATCACGGTCACATCCGTGTCAAACCCAACGAGCCCGCCGGCACGACCTTCGTCATCGAGCTGCCGGCGGCGCGCAGCGAGGCGTGATGAGCACCGCATCCATCCTCATCATCGACGACGAGAAGGACATCCGCGCGGCGCTGCGCGGCATTTTCGAGGACGAGGGCTGGCAGGTGTCCGAGGCCGGCAGCGGGACGGAGGGCCTGTCCATGGCCCTGGACGGGGACTTCGACCTCATTTTCCTGGACATCTGGATGCCGGGCCTCGACGGCATGGGCGTGCTCGTGTCCATGCGCGAGAAGGGCGTGGACACCCCGGTCATCATGATCTCCGGCCACGGCAACATCGAGACCGCGGTCACGGCCCTGAAGAACGGGGCCTTCGATTTCATCGAGAAGCCCCTTTCCCTGGACGACACCCTGGTCGCGGCCGGCAAGGCCCTGGAGCTGTCCCGCCTCAAACGCGAGAACAGGGAGCTGCGCTCGCGCATCCGCCCCGAAGGCGTGCCTGTCATCATCGGCTCCTCGCCGGGCATCGTCCGGCTGCGTCAGCTCATCGAGCAGGTCGCGCCGACCGAGGCCTGGGT
>DPKT01000320.1:397-6771 GCA_003542385.1 Desulfomicrobium sp. | reverse complement strand
CAGCAGGGGCGGCACGGGGTCCAGGCGCTCCAGGTCGCGCCGCATGCGCGGCAGTTCGGCCAGGGAAGCGCACAGGGCGCCGAAATCCTTGGGCGTGGAACGGTTGACCACGATGCGCGTGCACAGGCGCTCCAGGTCGTAGACCTTGTCCAGGGCGCGGCGCAGCCCCTCGCGGGCGTCGTCGCCGTCTACGAGGAAGGCGACCAGCTCCTGCACGGGCTGGATGGCTGACAGGTCCTTGAAGGGCTGGTGCAGGCGAGTGGCCAGGAGGCGTCCGCCCATGGGCGTCTGGGTCTGGTCCAGGACGTTCCACAGGGTGCCCCGGCCCTTGCCGCCGTCCATGGTCCGGAAGAGCTCCAGATTGCGCTCCGTGACCTCGTCCAGGTGCAGGGTCGTCGAGAGGTCCAGGGGAGCGAAGGGTGCCAGATGGCCGAGGTCGCGCTTCTGGGTCAGCTCCAGGTAGGTCAGGAGCGCCCCGCAGCAGCGCGTCAGGGCCGGCTTGTCGTCCAGGTCCAGGGTGGCCAGGGAGGCCACGCCCTGGGCGCGCAGGATCCTGTCCTCGGCCCCGCGGCCGTCGAAATAGGATTTCTCGGGGAAGCGCGAGATCCGCGGCCGCCACTGCTCCAGATCCTTGGGCAGCTGCTGGGCGTCGGTCAGGAGCAGTTCGCGCGGGTTCATCTTGACGAGCCACTGCCAGAGCACGGCCTCGCTCTTGGTCTGCAGGCCCGACCAGGCGCCCGTGGAGAAATCGACCCAGGCCAGGCCCCCGCCCAGTTCGGCGTCCCAGAACAGGGCCCCCAGGAAGTTGTGGCCCTTGGCGTCGAGGTTGATGTCCTCGACCACGGTGCCGGGCGTGAGCACGCGGGTCACCTCGCGGCGGACCAGGCCCTTGGCCTGCTTGGGGTCCTCGACCTGGTCGCACAGGGCCACCTTGTAGCCCTTGTCCAGAAGCTGGCGCAGGTACTCGTCGATGGCGTGGTGTGGCATGCCGCACATGGGCACGGGGTTCTCGGCGCCGGGGTTGCGGCTGGTCAGGGCGATCTGCAGCTCGCGGGCCGCCACCTCGGCGTCCTCGAAGAAGAGCTCGAAGAAGTCGCCCATGCGGAAAAAGACGAGGGTGTCCGGGTGCTCCTCCTTGACCCGCAGGTACTGCTCCATCATGGGAGTCAGCTTGACCGTGCTCATGATGCTTCGTCGCTCAGCAACTGGCGCAGGGTGATGGAGTGCCAGGACATGCACTTGGGGCAGCAGAAGAAGATCTGGCCGCGCTTGAGGCCGCAGCGGCCGCAGACGAAGCGCTTGGCCTCGCGCGCACGGCGCAGCAGGAAGTCGAGCTGCAGGGTGAAGACCTGCGTCATCCGCTGCTCGGGCAGGGACATGGTCAGAAGCTCAAGCCGCGAGGGCCAGAAGGCGGGGTTCAGGAGCAGGGCCTTCTCCTGCCAGGTCTTGGCCTCCTCCACGCGGCCGTGGGCGCGCAGCAGGCAGCCCGCGCTGTGGAGGGAGGACAGTTCCGGAGGGTGGCGGTCGATGACGGCCAGCAGGGCGTCCAGGGAAGAGGCCGGGAGGATCGCCCTGGCGGGCTCGGCCGGGTCTTCGTGATCGAGCAGGGGGTCCAGGAGCACGAAGCCCAGGTGCGGCCCGACGGCCCCGAGCCCCTGGTCGAGGTGCGTGATGACCTCGTCCCAGTCGTTCCGGCGGATGCGGTGCATGATCCCTTCCAGCCACGCTTCCGGCGATGCCGGGTACACGTCGCGCGCCTCGGCGATGAGGCCCGGGTCGGCGGGTTCCCGGGACGTGGCGGCGCGGACCAGGTAGTGGGCGGCCTGTGGGGCGAGTCCCATCTTCCGGTACTGCCGGCTGGCGGCCAGGAAATCGCCGCCCTTGGAATGCAGCAGGGCCAGCTCCAGTTCGAGAGCGGGGTGGTCGCCGCCGATCTCTTGGCACTGGCGCAGGGCCTCGTGGGCACGATCGAGGATGCCGGCGCGGGAGTAGTCGCGGCCGAGCTCGAACCAGACACGGGCCTGGTCCTCGCGCTCCAGGTCGGGGCGGGCCAGGAGGGAGCTGCGCATCTGGATGGCCCGGTCAAGCTCCCCGCGCATGCGGTAGAGGTTGCCCAGGGCCGAGCAGGTCTCCACGGCGCCGTGGTGGTTCTTCATGGCGCGCGACAGATCGTCGATGGCGGCCAGGGCGTCCTGGGCCGGGTTGGGCGGCACGGGGAGGAAGAGGTCCGTGTGGTCGTCACGCAGTCCCAGCAGGGACTTGAGCCATTGCATGGTGTCTCCTAGATCAGATGACGGGCGTACCACTGGCCGGCCCGGGCCAGCCCTTCGCGCACGCCGTAGGCCGGGTCGTAGCCGAGCAGGGCGCGGCTGCGGGAGATGTCCGCCAGGGAGTGGCGCACGTCCCCGGCGCGGAAGTCCCGGTACGAGGGCGCCGCGTCGGCGCATCCGGGATTGAATTTCACGGCCTCGTCGCGGATGAGGGCGAAGAGCTCGTTCAGGGAGGTGCGCTGGCCGTAGGCCACGTTGAAGACCTTGCCCGGCACCTCCGGGTTGCTCGCGCATGCTGCCAGGATATTGGCCTGGACGCAATTGTCGATGAAGCAGAAGTCCCGGCTGGTCTCGCCGTCGCCGTTGATCCAGACCGTTTCCCCGCGCAGGAGCCCCGCGAACCACTTGGGGATGACGGCGGCGTAGGCGCCCTCGGGGTCCTGGCGTTTGCCGAAGACGTTGAAGTAGCGCAGGCCCGCGCTGTCCAGGCCGTAGGTCCGCAGGAAGACCTCGGCGTAGAGCTCGTTGACGTACTTGGTCACGGCGTAGGGGGACAGGGGCTTGCCGATGACGTCCTCGACCTTGGGCAGGCCCGGGTGGTCGCCGTAGGTGGAGCTGGAGGCGGCGTAGACGAAACGCCTGACCCCGCAGTCCCGCGCGGCCACGAGCATGTTCAGGAAGCCCGTGATGTTGTTCGCGTTGGTCAGCAGCGGGTCTGTGATGGAGCGGGGCACCGAGCCGAGAGCCGCCTGGTGCAGAACGAACTCCGCGCCGGTGCAGGCCTCCACGCAGGTCTGCGGGTCGCGGATGTCGCCCTCGATCATGCGGAAACGCGCCCACTGCTGCGGCGCAACGCTGCCGCGGACCTCGTCGAGGTTGCGGCGGTGGCCCGTGGAGAAATTGTCGAGCCCCGTGACCTCCTGGTCGTGGGCCAGAAGGGTCTCCAGCAGGTTGGAGCCGATGAAGCCGGCCACGCCCGTGACGAGCCAGCGGCGTCTTGTTTCAAGCAAAGTCTGCATCTGCGGCCTCCCGTTGCAGGAAAAAAATGCGTCCCGAAGGGTGGCCTTGGGGACGCACTGCGGCAGGTCTTGCGACGGAGAGATCAGTTCTGGATGTTCTCGGTCGATTCCGCCGTGGTGTACGGCTCTTCCACGGTCTTGGGGCGCAGGGAAGCGGCTTCGCGCTCCAGGGCGTCGACCTGCTTCTTCAGCTGGCGGGCCTGCTTGGACAGACGCACCCGCTCCAGGAAGAAGTACAGGGTGCACAGCAGGGATCCGATGACGAAGGCCATGAGGATGACCAGATAGAAGGGTACGGCTTCGGTCGTGTAGTGGAGGCCGAAAACCTTGAGCTCCAGGGCCAGCTCCTGGACCAGAATGTCGTGGTTCTGGACGAAGAACAGCATGGAGAAGAAAAAGAGAGCCACCAGGCCCAACACTTTGAGATAACGCATCCGATGTACCTCTACCGTTGAAGGTTGTCGAAATATGGTTTCAGGCGCTCGTACGTCGAGCGCAGGTGCTCGGGGAGAACGCTCGTTTCGGACATGACGGCCATGAAGGAGTGGTCTCCGTTCCAGCGCGGGACGAGGTGCACGTGCAGGTGCTCCCTGATCCCGGCGCCGGCGGCCTCGCCGATGTTCACGCCGATGTTCATGCCGTGCGGCTTGAAGGCCTGCTGTAGGATAAAAGCGCACTTTTGTACATAGTCCATGACTTCATGGCTTTCCTCGGCGGTCAGCTCCGTGATGTTGCTGACATGCCTGTACGGCGTGACCATGAGGTGCCCGTTGGAGTACGGGAAGATGTTCATGATGACGAAACAGTGCTCGGCGCGGTGCAGCACGCAGCGCTTTTCGTCCTCGTGCGTGCCTTCGGGCAGGCAGAAGACGCAGGTGTCGGGCTTGGGGCCCAGGATGTAGTCGATGCGCCAGGGCGCGTGGATTGTCTTCATGGTTACAGGATCTGGCTGAGGAACTTCTGGGTGCGCGGATGTTCCGGGTTGGTGAAGAAGTGCTCGGGCGTGCCCGTCTCGACGATCTGGCCGTGGTCCATGAAGATGACGCGGTCGGCGACCTCGCGGGCGAAGCCCATCTCGTGGGTGACCACGACCATGGTCATGCCCTCGCGCGCCAGGGTGACCATGACGTCCAGGACCTCGCCGATCATCTCGGGGTCCAGGGCCGAGGTGGGCTCGTCGAAGAGCATGATCTTGGGGTTCATGGCCAGGGCGCGGGCGATGGCCACACGCTGCTGCTGCCCGCCCGAGAGCATGGACGGGTAGACCTCGGCCTTGTCCTTGATGCCGACCTTGTCCAGGAGGGCCAGGGCCCGCTTCTTGGCTTCCAGTTCCGGCACCTTCTTGAGCTTCATGGGCGCCATGGTCAGGTTGCCCATGACCGTCTTGTGCGGGAAGAGGTTGAAGCTCTGGAAGACCATGCCCAGTTCCTGGCGGATCAGGTTGATGTCGCTGCCCGAGCCGTTGATGTCCTTGCCGTCGACGACGATGCTGCCGCTGTCGATGGTCTCCAGGCGGTTGATGGAACGCAGCAGGGTGGACTTGCCCGAGCCGCTGGGGCCGATGATGACGACCTTCTCGCCCTGGTTGATGGACAGGCTGACGTCGTTCAAGGCCTGCAACTGGCCGAAGAACTTGTAGACGTTCTTGATGTCGATGATGGGCCTAATCCCGTTCATAATAGTTCAACCTCTGCTCCATTTTGCTGACGCCCTTGGACAGGAAGAGCGTGATGACCAGGTAGACCAGGGCCACCATGGTGTAGGCCTCGAAGTACAGGAATGATTCGCTGGCGAACTCGCGCCCGCGCCGCATGAGGTCGGCAACGGCCAGCACGGACACCAGGGAGCTGTCCTTCAGCAGGGCGATGAACTCGTTGCCCACGGGCGGCAGGATGGTCCGCCAGGCCTGGGGCAGGATGACGTACATCATGGTCTGGGCGCGGTTGAAGCCCAGGGAGCGCGACGCCTCGGACTGTCCCTTGTCGATGGAGTCGATGCCGGCCCGGAAGACCTCGCCCATGTAGGCACCGTAGCAGATGCCCATGGCGGCGACGGCCGCGGCCATGGGCGGCAGGTCCTTGAAGAGGTCCAGGCGGCCCAGGGCGTAGTAGATGTAGAAGAGCTGCACCAGGAGAGGGATGCCGCGGATGATCTCGACGTAGGTGGACGCGATCAGGTTGATGATCCTGTTGCGGGACAGGCGCCCCAGCCCGGTGACGAGCCCCAGGACCAGGGACAGGAGAATGGACAGGACGGTGACCTGGAAGGTCACGTACACGCCGTCGGGCAGAAATTTGAGCACCCGCCAGTAGGGTTCCGGCTGGGTCACGCAGAGGTAGACGATGACGGCGATGGCTCCGAAGAAGGTCAGCCACCAGGCCGTGAACAGCCCTGCGTCCTTCCTGACGGGAATGGCGGCGCCGTCGCCGATGTCGATCTTGACGGCTTTCTTGTGGAAATGTTGGTTCATGACAGGCCTTGTCGGGATCGGGTGAAAAAAAGGCGAACCGGGGATTTCCCCCGGTTCGCCCTGGTTCATGCTATTTGGATCCGAACCACTTGGCGTAGATCTTGTCGTACTCGCCGTTCGCCTTGATGGCGGCCAGGCCCTTGTTGATCAGGTCGGCGATTTCCTTGTTGCCCTTGTTCACGGCAAAGCCCAGGTATTCGGGCTTCTCGGGGGCGATGAGGAAGGCCAGGGTCAGCTTCTGGGAGTACTGCTCGTGCTGCAGGGCGTAGTTGGAGGCCACGGAGTCGTCGGCGATGACGGCGTCCAGGCGGCCGTTGTAAAGGTCTTCCACGGCCAGTCCGATCTCGTCATAGGACTTGGCGTTGGCGCCTTCGATCTTCTTGCACACGAAGTAGCCGGTGGTGCCCATCTGGGAGGCGATGGTCTTACCCTTCAGGTCTTCAACGGACTTGATGCCCGCGTCCTTGGCGGTCACGACGCCCTGCTTCACTTCGAAGTAGGGGTCCGTGAAGTCCATGGTCTGCTTGCGTTCGTCGGTGATGGACACCGAGGAGGCGATGGCGTCGTACTTGCCGGCGGCCAGACCCGCGAAGATGCCGTCCCAGGCGGTGTTCT
>DPKT01000320.1:0-340 GCA_003542385.1 Desulfomicrobium sp. | reverse complement strand
CGACCATTTCCATGGGCGGATAGGTCGCGTCCACCGCGAAGACGACATCCTTGGCCAGGGCGTTTCCGGCCATCAGGAAAAGAGCCAGCAGAGCAAGAGCGATCCGAGTGCGCATACGTCCTCCAAACCAGGTTGATGATTTCCGTTAAAAGAGTCCCACGGACCAAAACGACAAAAAATTGTTAAAGAATTGCCACCCTCCGGTCAAGAAAGTGCTGCGGCGTCGCGCGCTTCCCCGGCCAGGGAATTGGCCAGGCGCCGCGCCAGGGCCAGCTGCTCCTCGCGCGTGGAGACCTCGGCGTTGAGCACCGCCCGCTTCACGGCGCGCAGGATGGCGGAG
>DPKT01000071.1 GCA_003542385.1 Desulfomicrobium sp. | reverse complement strand
AGTTCGGCACCAACTGGTCGCGCTACTCCGAATACGTGGGCGACATCTTCGGGTCCCTCCTGGCCATCGAGGCCACGGTGGCGTTCTTCCTCGAATCCACGTTTCTGGGCGCCTGGATCTTCGGCTGGAACGTGCTCTCCCCCAAGATGCACGCCCTGTGCATCTGGCTGGTGGCCGGCGCGTCCAACCTCTCGGCCCTGTGGATCATCATCGCCAACGGCTTCATGCAGAACCCCCTGGGCTACGTCATCCGCAACGGCCGGGCCGAACTGGCCGACTTCTTCGCCGTGGTCGGCAACCCCTTCGCATGGCAGCAGTACGTGCACGTCCTGAGCGGCGCCTTCGCCCTGGCCGGCTTCTTCGTCATGGGCGTCTCCTCGTACCATCTGCTCAAAAAGCAGAACGTCGACTTCTTCACCCGCTCCTTCAAGCTGGGCATGGTCTTCGGCCTGGTCTTCTCCATCCTCGTCGCGGTCCAGGGGCACCACCACGCCCAGGAAGTGACCCGGATCCAGCCCGCCAAGCTGGCGGCCATGGAATCCCTGTGGGAAACCCATGAGGACGGCGCGCCCATGTACCTGCTGGTCGTGCCTGACGAGAAGAACGAAAAGAACGCCATCGAGCTGTTCGGCATCCCCGGCGGCCTGTCCTTCCTGGCCCACAACGACTTCAAGGCCCCGGTCCAAGGCCTCAAGGACTGGCCGGCCGAAGAGCGCCCGCCCGTCATGCTGACCTTCCTGTCCTTCCGGACCATGGTCGGCCTTGGCACCCTCATGCCGCTCCTGTGCATCTGGGCCTTCCTGCGCCGCAACAGGCTGACCGAGACGCCCAAGCTCCTGAAGGCCATGATCTTCGCCATCCCCATCCCCTACCTGGCCATCGAGGCGGGCTGGGTCGTGGCCGAGGTGGGCCGGCAGCCGTGGATCGTCTACGGCCTCATGAAGACGGCCGACGCGGTCTCGCCCATCGTCACCTCCCAGGTGGCCTTCTCCCTCGTGGCCCTGACCCTGCTCTACGCCCTGCTGGGGGCCGTGGACATCTTCCTCTTGTTCAAATACGCCAAGAAAGGCCCGGCCGAGGCATAACCGTTCGGATCACAAGGAGGATTGACTCATGCTCGAAACCATCTGGTTCCTACTCTGGGGTGTGCTCTGGGCCATCTACTTCATTCTTGACGGCTACGACCTGGGCATCGGGACCCTGCTCCCGTTCCTCGGCAAATCCGACACGGACCGCCGCATCATGCTCAACTCCATGGGCCCCTTCTGGGACGGCAACGAGGTCTGGCTGATCACCGCCGGCGGCGTGACCTTCGCCGCCTTCCCCAAGGCCTACGCGGTCATGTTCAGCGGGCTCTACACGCCGCTCATGCTCCTGCTCTTCGCTCTGATCATCCGCGGCGTGTCCCTCGAATTCCGCCACCAGGTCGACAGCCCGGCCTGGCGCAGGGTCTGGGACTGGGGCGCGACCATCGGCAGCTTCCTGCCCGCCCTGCTTCTGGGCGTGGCCTTCGCCAACATCTTCATGGGCCTGCCCCTGGACGAGAACGGCGTGTTCCAGGGCAACCTGCTGACCCTGCTGAACCCCTACGGCCTGGCCGGCGGCGTCCTCTTCGTGCTGCTCTTCGCCATGCACGGCGCCCTGTGGCTGACCATCAAGAGCGAGGGGGACCTGCAGCGCCGCGCGGCAAACCTGGCCCGCAAGCTGTGGCCCGTGCTCGTGGTCCTCATCGGGGCCTTCGTGGTCCTGACGGTCGTGTACACCAACCTGCTGGCCAACTACCTGACCAACCCGCTGCTCCTGGTGCTGCTGGTCGCGCCCGTCCTGGCCCTGCTCCTGCTGCGCCAGCAGATCGGCAAGGAGGACTGGTGGTTCGCCTGGGGCCTGTCCGCGGCCATGATCACCGGCCTGACCCTGTTCGGCGTGGTCGGGCTGTACCCGGCCCTGCTGCCTTCGAGCATCAACCCGGACTACTCCATCACCATCGCCAACGCCGCCTCCAGCACCCTGACCCTGTCCATCATGCTGGGCGTGGCCCTGGTCTTCGTACCCATCGTCGCCGCCTACCAGTTCTGGCTGTACCGCACCTTCTCCCACAAGGTGACCGAGAAGGAACTTGGGCACGACGGCGCGTACTAGCCTCACGCCCAATCCGGAACGAACATGAAAAAAGGGTGGCCGAAATGGTCACCCTTTTTTGCGTTTTCGTTTCGGCGAAACCCGCCGCGTCGATGAGATGAGTGAGACTGCGTCGGTCTAAAACACCCTGGCCGCGATCCAGCTCCCCGAGACGAAGACGCCGATGGTCGCCCCCAGGTTGGCGAAGATGACCACC
Source organism: Desulfomicrobium sp. (assembly GCA_003542385.1). Lineage (GTDB taxonomy): Bacteria > Desulfobacterota > Desulfovibrionia > Desulfovibrionales > Desulfomicrobiaceae > Desulfomicrobium. The sequence goes on along the minus strand of DPKT01000071.1, from coordinate 6,472 downwards.
AGCAGGATGCGGCTGACCGGGTTCACCCAGAAGCCCTTGACCGTCATCACGCTCATGGGCAGCTCTTCGAGGTCCGAGACCGTGGGCTTCTTGACCCAGGCCTGGACCAGGCCGGCCACCCAGCCCGCCGCGATGAGAGGGTGCAGGGTGGTCACGGGCGCGGCCAGGAAGCTTGAAAGGATGGTCAGGGGATGGCCCAGGGCCGCCAGGGACCCCAGGGCCGCGCCGACGCCGGTCACCAGCACCCAGATGGACAGGGCGTCCACGGAGGTGTCAGCGCCGCCGCGGAAAAAACCGATGACCAGCAATGCGACGAAAAAACCGGGCAGCCCCCATTTCCAGAAGGCGCCCCACCTCGACGGCGGCGGCAGCTGCTCCAGCGGGGCCAGGTCGACGTCGTGTCCGAAGTGGAGCTGCATGCCCGGCACGTGCCCGGCGCCGACCACGGCCACGATGTTCTCGCCCGGGGCCTTGCGGATCTTCTGGGCCAGATAGATGTCGCGCTCGTCGATGAGGCGCTCCTTGATCTGGGGGAAGTTCTCGGCAAAGGCGCCCATGATGGCGGCCAGCTGGTCCTTCTTCTTCATGTCCTCGATGAGGGCCTTGTCCACGTCGTCGTCGACGAAGATGCTGGTCAGCATCTGGGTCAGGAGCTGGCACTTCTTCCAGAAGCCCAGGAACCCCCAGACCCGCTTCAGGGTGACCTGCACGTCGCGATCGGCCAGGACCAGTGTCGCCCCGGTTTCCTCGGCCAGACGCACGCCCTCCATCATCTCGGCGCCGGGCTGCACGCCCAGCTTGTCGCCGATCTTGCGGTAGAAGGCCTGCAGCACGAGCTGGATCATCAGGAAGACGGCCTTGCCCTCCTTGATGACCTTGTAGATGTCCATGCGCTTCCAGTCGTCGCGGCGGGTCATGGCCTGATGGCGGGCCGGACAGAGTTCGACGCAGATGGAATCGGGCCGGACGATCTCCACCGTCCGCCGTACGTCCTCGACGCTTTCCTGGGAGACGTGGGCCGTGCCGACGAGGAAGAAGCGCTTTCCCCCCTCCTCGACCACGGTCACGCTCTCGGGCAGATTTTCAAATTCCACGAAATACCTCACGGGCCAAGCCCCGGAAAACGTCCCGGACAGGGCCCTGTTGTGTGATCAGGATGGGTTCCGTTATCCGGCCGTCCGGGGGAAAGCAAGCCCGCCGGGGCACCGTCGCCCGCCTGCAACATTTTTCCTTGTCAAATCGAGCACCCTGAAGCATGGCGTCACATGCAGCACCCGGAGAACACATGACCACGAGCGATTTCGACCGGCGCATGGAGCGCGCCCCCTACTCGACCATCTGGAACCTGGCCTGGCCCCAGGTGGTCATGATGTTCTTCCATTTCCTGATCGGCTTCGTGGACGTCTGGGTGGCCGGCCGCATCGGCCGCGAGACCCAGGCCTGCATGGGCGTCATGAGCCAGGCCATGTTCTTCTTCATGGTCGTGGCCATCGCCCTGGCCAACGGCAGCGTGGCCGCCATCAGCCAGAGCTCCGGGGCCGGGCTGCCCAAGCGCATCAAGCGCTTCGTGGGTCTGGGCGTGGGCCTGGGCGTGGTCACGGGCCTGGCCATCCTGGTCTTCGGGCTGTGGTTCGACGAGCGCTTCCTGAACCTGCTGCAGATCCCGCCGGAGCTCATGCCCATCGCCGAGTACCTGCTGGAGGTCAGCCTGTACCTCATGCCGGCCTACTACGTCTTCACCATCACCAACGCCTTCTTCCGGGCCCAGAAGATCGTGACCCTGCCCCTGTACTCCATGATCCTGGTCACGGGCGTGAACACCCTGGGCGACCTGGGCCTGGGCCTGGGCCTATGGGGTCTGCCCGAACTCGGGTACAAGGGCATCGCCTGGGCCACCTTCGGCTCCGTCGTCTGCGGCACGATCTACAACGTCGTCATGCTGCACCGCTGCGGACTGCTCTGCGCCCAGTGCTTCGCCCCGTGGCGCTGGACGCGGCTCGCCCTGCCCTACCTGATCAAGGTCGCCTGGCCGGCCGGGCTCATGCAGCTGGTCTGGCACTCGGCCTACATGGTCCTCTACGCCATCACCGCGAGCCTGCCCGAGGGCAGCGTCGTGGCCATGGCCGGCATGAGCGCCGGCGTCCGCGTCGAGGCCGTGCTCTTCCTCCCGGCCATGGCCTTCAACTTCACGGCCTCAATCCTCGTCGGCCACTATCTGGGCCAGGACCGCCGAACCGAGGCCAAGCGCGTGGGATACCGGATCATGGCCGTGGGCGTGACGGTCATCAGCATCTGCACGGCGCTGCTGTGGACGGTCATCGGCCCCGTCACGGCATTCATCGCCCCCGACCCCGAGGTGCAGGCCGAGGCCGTGAACTACCTGGCCTGGAACATGACCGCCCAGCCGCCCATGCTGGCCGCCATGATCCTGGGAGGGGCCTTCACCGGCGCCGGCGCGACCATGTACCAGGCGATCATCTTCGGCACTTCGGCCTGGCTGGTGCGGCTGCCTCTGGCCTACGTGCTGGGGCACGTCGTGCTGCGCTCGTCCGACGGCGTGTGGATGGCCATGTTCGCCTCGGTGCTGGTGCAATGCGGCACCATGTTCTATTTCTACCAGTTCAAGGACTGGTTCCGCTTCACCCTGCGCAAGAACAGGAGACCCGCGTGAGCGAATTGCCCGGACACTACCTCGGTTCCGTAGCCAACTACGCAGCCGACACGCCCTGGGACCTGGAGTATTCCCTGACCCTCGACGCCCACGGCCATTACCGCTTCTACTCCCGCAACCCCGAAGGCCTGGTCCGCCTGCGCCATGCGGGCACCTCGGGCCGCGCCTTCGCGCAGTTCGCCGTCCAGAACGGCTTCGACGTCGACGATCTCCAGCGGGACCTGCGCTACATCGACAGCGGTTTCGCCGCAGACTTCACGTCCTTTATGGACCAGCGCAACACCAGGGCCTGAAGCCATGACCGAAGCCATCGAAAGGACGTCCCCGACGGCCCCCGCCGTCAGAAACGAAACCCCGCGCCGCGACCAGGACCGCCCGTCCCCGGACCCGGCCGAACCCAGGCGCCCCACCCAAGATCCGCACAAGGGCTCCCTCGTGGACGTCTTCGTCTGACCCGCCCTCGCCCAAGAAAGAATTGACGCTCCAGACAGCCCTGTATATTTGAAAAAACTCCCTGCCCGGGTGGTGGAATTGGTAGACGCCAGGGATTTAAAATCCCTTGATCTTCGGATCGTGCGGGTTCAAGTCCCGCCCTGGGCACCATTAAAATCAAGGACTTGAAGCAAACTTCTTCAAGTCCTTTTCATTTGCACTTTCCGTGAAACCTTATTTTGTACAAGAATAGTACAAGAAATGGATAAGACAGATAGACCATGGAAGATCCCCGATAAATGAATCTTGGGGGGTCAACGAGTCGGTGCTTATACGCTTAGCCCTGCCTTTGCCGCAACGGAAAGTCATTCGCGCTCGATTTCCCCAGCCTGATGAGGCAGTGTTCGTAAGACATTTCTTAGCAGAGGTGGCTTGATATTACGCTCTGCTCTTAGGCTGAGGTTCGCGCCTTAGGCATCATCTGAATCCGCGGAAAACTCGCTACGGCATAACGACCCCAATAAAGGAAAGACGAAGCTGTCCTTTGCTTTTACCTTATCCCAACCGCACGGCAAACCTATTCGCAGTGATCAAGCCGCTGACAGCAGCCCGCTAGATACCATGGAATAACAAGAAGCTCTTCCGACAGGGAGAGCTTCTTGTTTCCAACATTCGTCAGCCCCTGCACCCCTGCTTGAAGGAAAGCGTCAACTGTTCGGTTTTCGGAATCCCTACGCGGAAAATATATCAGGCAGAATTTTTTTTCTCTGACCGCTCCCACCAGCACAAATCTCACCCTGCGGCCCCTCTCATACGCCGACGTCAATCAGCAATTTAACCTGCTGATTTAAAATGCTTTTATAAGGAAAAAAGCGTTATTCCTGCTCATTTCCTAATCAAGTTTCCAAACCTTACGTAGGAAAAACAAAAAATATTCTCTGAGATTTCAGACGAATAGCAATTCAAAGAAATCCACGCCCCCTCCATCCTTTAGAAAAAATCGACCCAGCTTTTGATTTGGTTAGTTAGCTCCCTCACGAACGTTTGGATTCATCGAAACACACAGGAGGCATCATGACCGAAATCGAAACACTGAGAGCGTCACTCCCCCCCATCTTCGCAAGAAGCGAAATCGGAAAATTGACGGGGGGGATCATCCAGCCAGGAACCATGCGAAACAGAGATTCTAGAGGCGATGGTATTGAGAATCGTTTTCAAGTGGGCCGGAAAATCTGCTATTCCCGAGAAGATTTTCTCCAATGGCTATCAGCAAGAATCAGGAGTCACCAGACAAGGAATTAACCGAAGCAAAGCCAGCAAAGAATAGGCAATAGACTCCATCTAGGCAATCTCTGTGAGTGCCTAGATACCTCCCAAATCTTAGCCGTCGAAGACGGCACAAAGCATCACTCAAAGCAAATGAGGTGAACCATGGAAAAGAAAAACATTACTTCCCCTGCCAACATAACCCCCAACTTCAATGAGGCATCCGCTATGGCAACAAGCGAACGATCCGAGATGTCAGACACCACTGCTTCGGAAAAGAAAATGCGGAAGCCCAGAAGGTCCGCCCAAGAAATCCAAGCTGAGTACGAGGAATTCAAGGCTCTATTTCAGGAAGGGCGCCCAGTCTTAGAGATTTCCCGGACTCTGGGAATTAGAAAGTCTCAAACTGACAGCTACCTGATGAAGATTTCTTTAGAACAACATAAGCGATCGCTAAGCTACGGAGTATGTGAAGGGCACCGCCTTCCAGATTCTATTAGAGATATTTTAGGCGGTGACCGCAAAGACATTTTTAAGTTCGAACGAGTTGAAGATGGCGTCCTTGTAAAGTTGCATATCTCGCACATATAGCTGGTCGCAGCTATTGACAACAAGGCAAATAACAAAATCAACAATCCAACAAACGGGATCTCCAGATGAACGATGGAGGTCCCTCAAGGAGAATTTGTCATGATAATCAATCAGAATAACTCACTGCCTGCTTTATCTATGCCTTCCTGTGGATATCAGAATCTACAGCAAAGCAATTTGCAGCCATATTGCAACAATCCTTACACGCCGAATACACAAAGCTTTTACGGTCAGATCAATATATTCGATCCGCGTGTGATCGCTGACACTGAGATAAAACAAAATATGCTCAAAGTTCTTCAAGTTCAGAGGAAATTCTTTGAGCAAGAGGTACTCTACAACCTTCTTCAGACTTTAGAATACAAGTATTGTGACCTCGGGACGCAACAAATCAAAATGTTCACTGACAAAACCCCCACTGATGCCAGCATGATCAGACACTATGTTCCAACAGATATGTATGCAATTGCAAGACATATAGCAAAGACCACAAATACCGATGTATTCTCATGCGTCATGTCTGTATGCGCAGCTACTGCAATTGCAATGAGAGGAAGATACCGAGTGCTACTCGAAAAATATTGGGCAGAAATGCTCAACCTATACATACTGATCGCAAAGAATTCCGGGCAGAAAAAATCTGCGCTCTGCGAAATGACAAAGCATCCTCATCAAAGCTTCCTTTCGCGCCGCAAACCCAAGGCAGCAAAAACCGACCGCCGAAGCCAGATACAATCCACGATTCTCAATGCCGCTAAGGCCAGCGAGAAAGCCGTTATTGCAAAGTATACGAGCAAGATTCGCAAGTCTGGAGAATCCGCTACGTGCATAAGCGCAATGATCGAAGAACTGACAAGCGTAAGAGATAAGTTTGCAGAACATATCACTCCAAAGCATACACGACAAGAGATCTTCGTAGACGTCACAACGTCACTTGGACTCGTAAAAAAACTCGAAAGCAACGGAGAAACAATCGCCATGATGGAGCCTGAAGCCGGAATGTTCCTATCTAGATTCTTTAAAGACAAAAGTCTTGTGCCGCTCTTACTTAAGGGATATGGGTGTGAACCATATCAGTACGACACATCTACACATGGAAAATGTGCCTACCTTGAACGCCCTTCGATCAACATACTACTCATGTTACAAAACAACATTATGTTTAGACTCTTCGATGACAATATTCTCGAAGACATTGGATTATTTCCTCGAACATTGCCAATTCTTGGCGGTCACTTCATAGACCTCCCCTGGGACAGGGAGATCTATGATAACCCTAAGAATGATCAAGACTGGATGGCTTTGTATGAGGAAAAAATTCTGAACATACTCGAATTCACATACACCCAAGACACAGATCGGGAAATTTTTGATATTCCTTGCGAACCTAGTGCGCGGTCAATTCTATTGGATTTCGAACGAGACAACACCAAATCCATTGCGTCTGGTCAGTACCTGCACATGGTTCCTTTCATCCGTAAACTTCACGTGCTCTGGGATAGGGTTTTCTTG
>DPKT01000170.1 GCA_003542385.1 Desulfomicrobium sp. | reverse complement strand
CGGCCACGGCCCGGGCCAGCAGGGTCTTGCCCGTGCCAGGGCCGCCGACCAGCAGCACGCCCTTGGGGATGCGCCCGCCCAGACGGGTGAATTTCTTGGGGTTGCTCAGGAAGTCGACGATCTCCTGCAATTCCTCCTTGGCCTCGTCCACGCCGGCCACGTCGGCGAAGGTGACCTTGGTCTCCTCCTGGGTGACCATCTTGGCCCTGGAGCGGCCGAAGGACATGGCCTTGCCGCCGCCGCCCTGCATCTGGCGCATGAAGAAGATCCAGACGCCGATCAAAAGGAGCATGGGGAACCAGGAGATGAGCACCGTCATGTACCAGGGTGCGTCCTCCTCGGGCTCGGCCTTGACCTGCACGTTGTTCTTGACCAGCGTGTCGACCAGGGTCGGATCGTTGGGCGAATAGGAACTGAAACGCTGGTCGTTGACCAGCACGCCGGTGATTCGCGAACCTTGAATCTTGACGCTGGTGACCTCGCCCTGACGGACCTTGGTCAGAAATTCCGTGTAGTTGAGATCATTGGGCGGCACGGGCGGCTGATTGAACAGATTGAACAGGACAATCATGACCATGCAGATCGCGGCCCAGAGGACCAGATTCTTGGAAAAACTGTTCAAATGAGAAAACCTCCATAAGCCGGGTCGTCACAGGTCCCTCGTCACCGGCCGTCTTTGTCGTCGTAGTGGGTTCATGCTTAGCTGAACGAGATGTGATTGTTAAGTTCAGTTTCAGGAATGACAAGTAAATTTTCACCAAAACGCACCTTTTTTGAAAGGTAGCCCGAAAACCTTGATCATTGTCCGGTGCATTGATAGATACGTGCCTCCCGAGGGGGAAGCGTATCGTCACCGGTGTGGCGCCCGGTCTTCAAAACCGGTGGAAGGTCGAGAGGTCTTCGGTAGGTTCGACTCCTATACGCTTCCGCCACCCTCACGCCTCTGCGCATTCCCCTTCACGAAAGCCGCCTTGCCATCTCCGCCGCGCTCTGACATGAGCCGGACATGTCCCCCGACACCGCCACGCTCACCCGCCCGCACTGTCTGGAAGGTCTCGACCTCCTGCATGCCAGCTACCGCCGGCAGACGTTCTCGCGTCACAGCCACGACGGGTACGCCCTGGGCGTCATCGAAAGCGGCGCCCTGGCTTTCCGCTACCTGCACCGGGACCACGTGGCCTGCGCGGGAGAGGTCAATCTGGTCGTCCCGGGAGAGTGCCACGACGGCCGGCCTGCCGGCCCCGATGGCTGGACCTACCGCATGCTCTACCTTTCGCCGGAACTGGTGCGGGACGCGGCCGGGGAGCTGGAACTGGGGCTGCCGGACTTCAGGGCCGGAGTCCTGCGGGATCCCGGGCTGGCGGACGCCATCCGCGCGGCCCACATCCGTCTCTCCGACCCGTCCGTCTGCGTTCTGGAAAAGGAGTCGAGCCTGCTCCTGCTGCTCACCCGGTGGATCCACGCCCATGCGGAACGAGGCGGCAAGCCCGGCCGCAAAGGCCCGCAACGGGCGGCCGTGAGGCGGGCCGAGGAATTTCTGCGTGCGCACGCCGCCGACGCGCCGCGGCTCGATGACGTGGCGAAGGCATCGGGCCTGAGCCCCTATCACCTGCTCCGGGTTTTCGCGGAAACCACCGGGCAGACCCCTCACGCATTCCTTACCCAGCTGCGGGTGGACATGGCCAGGAACCTCCTCGCCACGCAACTGCCGTTGGCTCGGATCGCCGCGGAATGCGGGTTCGCCGACCAGAGCCACCTGACACGGCTTTTTCGCCGCCAGTGCGGCGTCACACCGGGCCATTTCCGCAAGATCGTACAAAACACCGGCCCCGGGAATGCGTAAAGCCTCCCCCCACGGAGGCTTTATGACACGCATTCTTCCCCATCTCTGTCTGGCCGCGGCCATGGCCCTCGTCGGGAGTTCCGTCGTGGCCGGCGAAATCATGATCCGCCACTTCCCCATCCATCTGGGCTCGCTGCTGCGCTTCGCCCTGGCCAGCGCCATCATCGTCCCTTTCTGGCTGTGGATCGAACCGCACCCGCCGCGCCTGCGCCCGCGCAGCTGGCTCATCCTGGCCGGCCAGACCCTCTGCGGGTCGGTGCTCTTCACCGTCTTCGTGCTGCACGGGCTGCGCTGGACCTCGCCGGCCTCGGCCGGAATCATCACCAGCACGACGCCTGCCTGCATCGGAATCCTGGCCTGGATCATTCTAGGGGAACGTCCGGGCGGACGCATCATGGCCGGCATCGCCCTGTCCGTGACGGGCATAGCCATCCTCAACCTGGCCGGGGCGCAGGACGGGCCCGACGGCTCCTGGCGCGGCAACCTGCTGGTCGCCGCGGCCGTGGTCGTGGAGTCCCTGTTCCTGCTGGTCCGCAAGTCCATCCCCGAGAAGCTTTCCCCCCTGGCGACATCGAGCATCATCAGCGTCCTGGCGACGCTCTTCTTCATGCCCCTTGGGCTGTCCCAGGCCCGGGGCTTCGCCTTCGCGGCGCTGCCCATGGAGGCCTGGTGGTGCGTCCTCTACTACTCCGTGGCCGTGACCATCATCGCCTACCTGTGCTGGTTTGCCGGGGTGACGAAGGTTTCGGCCTCGGTGGCCGGCATATTCACGGGCATCCTCCCGGTCAGCGCCCTGGCTGTTTCGGCGCACTTTCTCGGGCAGAACGTGGCGTGGCCGCACCTGCTCGGGTGCGTCCTGGCCATGGCGAGCATCGGGCTCATCTGCAGCCGCAGCACGGCGTAACCGGCCGGGCGTCAGGGACGCACGAAGAAATCGGGAGGCAGCACGGCCCAGACGGCGCGCTTGCCGGCTTCGAGACTGCCGTACTCGCCGCCCAGGCCCAGAACCTTGGCGGGGTGGGTGGTGACCATGGCCAAAAGGTCCCAAAGGGGGATGTCCGTGGGCAACAAGGCCCGAACCGCCCGCAGTTCCGCCCAGAGGTCCAGGTCGTCGTTGGATGCCAGGGAATCCGTGCCCAGGCACAGCGTCGCACCGGCTGCATGGAGAGCCGCCACCGGGGCCTCACCCACCCCGATGTGTCCATTGCTGCGGGGGCAGAGGCAGATTCCGGCGCCGCTGCGGACGAGAATCCCGATGTCGGCCTCGTCCACGTGAACGCAGTGCACGGCCAGCGTCCGGCCATCCAGCAGGCCGAGCTCGGAAGCGTACGCAACGGCGCTCAGACCGGGCGGGACGAACCCTTTGGGCAGGATGCGGCGGGCGCGCAGAAATTCGGCGAACTCCCCGCCACGCCCCAGGAACAGCTCGTTCTCCCCCGGCGCTTCGGCCAGGTGCAGGCTGAAGGGAAGGTCGCGCGAGACGCACCACCCCTTGGCCTCCCTGGCCAGGGCCGGGGCCGTGGAATAGAGGGCGTGCACCGACGGGCTCCAGGGTCCGCGCCAGTCAGCGGCGGAAAAATCGGGCAGACCTCGCCACCCGGACAATTCGCGGAAAAGGTGCCCGCCTATTCCTTCGGCCTCCAGGACGCTGCGGACCATCACCGCCTCCCGACCGACAACGTCCGCCACGAAGCAGGTGCCGGAGTTCCGGGCCGCGGCCGCTGCGCCCTCCACATCGGCCCGGCACACCC
>DPKT01000280.1 GCA_003542385.1 Desulfomicrobium sp. | reverse complement strand
GGAGCCGGACGGGTCGTGGGCGGCGTGCTCGGCGCCCTGGGCGGCGCGGCGATCGGCGCCGTGTCCGAAGAAGGCCTGACCAGGCGCAACGGCCTCGAAATCATGGTTGAACTCGACACCGGGCAGATCCTGTCCATCGTCCAGGAAGCAGACGTCCCGTTCTCGCCCGGCGAACGGGTGCGCGTCCTGCGCGCCAACGACGGTTCGTCCAGGGTCCAGAAGTAGCCAATTCCACATCAAGGAGCACCCGATGGAGCTGACCATCGTCCCGATCAAGAACCCCCAGTCCCTGAACATGATTCTGGGCATGTCCCACTTCATCAAGACCGTGGAGGACGTGCACGAGGCCATGGTCAACACCGTGCCCGGAGCGAAGTTCGGCCTGGCCTTCTGCGAGGCCTCCGACGCCTGTCTGATCCGAACCTCCGGCACGGACCCGGATCTGGTACAGCTGGCCACCGAAAACGCCCAGGCCCTGTCCTGCGGGCACAGCTTCATTCTCTTCATGCGCGACATGTACCCCATCAACGTCGTCAACACGATCCAGAACGTGCCCGAAGTCGTGCGCCTCTTCTGCGCCTCGGCCAACCCGGTCCAGGCCATCGTGGCCCAGACGGACCAGGGGCGCGGCATCCTCGGCGTGATCGACGGCTTCGCCTCCAAGGGCGTGGAGACCGACGAGGACAAGGCCAAGCGCTCCAAGCTCCTGCGCATGATCGGCTACAAGTTCTAGGATGCCCGAAACCCGCACCACGACCGTTCTGGTGGTGGACGACGACGCGTTCGTCCGCGCCACCACCGGCACGGTGCTCACATCACGCGGCTTCGAGGTCCTGCAGGCCGGCAACGGCCTGGAGGGCCTCGATCTTTTCCGGAGCCGCCGGCCGGACCTGCTCATCGTCGATCTGAAGATGCCGGTCATGAACGGCCTGGACCTTCTCTCGCACCTGTCCGACGTCATTGATCGCGTGCCGGTCCTGGTCATCTCCGGCGAGGGCGGCCTGGACGAAGCCGTCAAGGCCCTGCGCCTGGGCGCCTGGGACTATCTCGTCAAGCCCATCGTCTCGCCCACGGTCCTGAACCATGCCGTGGACAAGGCCCTGGAGCGCGCGGCCCTGATCCGCGAAAACGAGGAGTACCGCCTGGGCCTGGAACGCCAGGTCCAGCAGCGCACCCTGGAACTGCAGAAGGCCAACCTCGAACTGGAGCATCAGTTCCTCAAGCAGCAGAAGCTGGGCATCATCGGCACCATCGCCGGCGGCATGGCCCACGACTTCAACAACATCCTGTCATCCGTCGTCTTCTCGGCCGAGCTCGTCCGCGGGGCCGTCGAGGCCGGAGAGCCCCCGGACCAGGAGGACCTGGACCGCATCCTGCGCGTCTGCCAGCGCGGCACCTCCCTCATCCGCAGCGTCCTGCACTTCACGGGCAAGATGCACGAGGAGTTCACGCGCTTCCCCATCCGCGACGCCATGCTCGAAGCCCTGGAAATCATCCGCGGGACGACCCCCCAGCACATCGCCATCGAAGCGAGCCTCGACCCCGACCCGGGCGCCCTTTTCGGCGACCCCGTCCATCTGCAGCAGATCCTCATGAACCTGACCAACAACGCCGTGCACGCCCTGGCCGGTTCGCCCGACCCGCGCATCGTGATCACGGTTCGCAGGCACTCGGACCAGGATCCGGAGCTGCTGGTCACCGACCCGGACAGCGTGCTGACGGTCATCACCGTGTCCGACAACGGCCCCGGCATCCCCGACGAGGATCTGTCGCGGCTGTGCGAGCCATTCTTCACCACCAAGCCCAAGGACGAGGGCACGGGACTGGGCCTCTTCGTAACCCAGAAGATCGTCAAGACCCTGCGCGGCAAACTGCTTTTCTCCGGCAACGAGGCCGGCGGCCTGACGGTGAGGGTCTGCCTGCCGGCCACCCCCCATGGACCCGCGGAAAGTCCCGAAGCGGCCGCGCCTCCGGAAATAATGGGCTGCGGCGAACGCATCCTGGTGGTCGAGTCGGACCCCGAAGTCCGGGCCGCGACCTGCTCCTGCCTGACCAGACTCGGCTATGAACCAATCCAGGCCGACAGCCCGGGCCGGGGCATCGAAACCATCGCCGCGCAGTCCAGCCGGCTGGACCTCGTGCTGACCGAGGACGGCACAGCCGGACAGGTGGAGGAATTGTGCGCAGCCCTGAACGCGGCAGGATCGCAGGCCTGCGTGGTCCTGGCCTCGGCCTCCCCCACTCCGGGACTCGCCTTTCGTCCCGGGAGGGTCTGCAGGGTCATTTCCAAGCCCGTGGATATGGGTTCCCTCGGCCGCGCCCTGCGCCACTGCCTCTCCCGCCCTTCCCGCAAAATGTGATGCCGGCGCATTGCCTTGGCGGCCCCCGCGTCTTATCAGTTCGCCATACTCAACGACAGGAGCGTTTCATATGGAAAAGACCGACATCCTCATCATCGGGCAGGGTCCCGCAGGGCTTTCAGCAGCCATCTACACGGCCCGGGCCGGCATGCGCACCCTGATCGTCGGCTGCGCCCCAAAGGTTGCGGGCGACTATGAGATCGACAACTACTTCGGCTTCACCGAAACCATCACGGGCAAGGAACTCATCGAACGGGGCCGCGCCCAGGCCGCCAAGTTCGGCGTCGAGATGCGCTGCGACCGGGTGCTGGCCGTACATCAGAACGGGGAACAGAAATTCGTGGCCAAGACCGAGGAAGGCGAGATCGAGGCCACGGCCCTCATCCTGGCCACAGGCGTGTCCAGGGTCCGGCCGGGCATCGCCAACCTCGGCGACTACGAGGGCAAGGGCGTGTCCTACTGCGTGAGCTGCGACGGCTACTTCATGCGCGGCAAGCCGGTCATGGTCGTCGGCGAAGCCAATTTCGCGGCCAACCAGGCCCTCGAACTGCTGCAGTACACGCCGAGCGTGCAGGTCTGCACCCAGGGAAAGGCCCCGGAAATGAGCGAGGAATTCCTCCTGCGCCTGCGCGAAAACGGCATCCCGGTGCTGCAGAAGAAGATCGCGAGCCTGGCCGGCAACGGCGGCCTGGAGCAGGTGGTCCTGGACAGCGGGGAGCACATCGACGCCCAAGGGCTCTTCATCGCCATGGGCCAGGCCTCGTCCAACGACTTCGCCTACAGCCTGGGCCTCTTGCGCAACGGGCAGTTCATCGACACTGACCGCGAGCAGCGCACCAACATTCCCGGCGTCTTCGCCGCCGGCGACTGCGTGGGCCGCTTCCTGCAGATCAGCGTGGCCGTGGGCGAAGGCGCCTTGGCCGGACGCGCGGCCATCAGCCACGTCAAGGAGAGCCGTCGCGCCAACCTTGACAAATAAGGCCGCGGAAACATAACAAGCCCAAACCGTCACAGGCGGGCCAATAGCTCAGTTGGTAGAGCCCCCGGCTCATAACCGGATGGTCCCAGGTTCGACCCCTGGTTGGCCCACCATTCACACAAAATCAGCCCGCGCAATGCGGGCTTTTTTGTGCAATTCAACCAATAATCACGAATTGTTAGTTTCATTACCCATCAGATCAATTCATTTCTCTGCAACGTGTGGATAATTTTATTGGGGTACGATTGTGGGGTATCGTGCCAAGGGTGGTCTTTAAGATAACGTGAACGCGGTATCTTGTGCTTGCAGACGCAAAAGTTCGAGCGGCAAAGCCGGCCGACAAAGCTTATAAACTTCACGATGCCGACGAGCAGAGCTTGCAGACACACAGATCCCTGCCCTTGAACCAAGCCCGACGCAGGGCCAGGGCGGTCATCTTGTCCGTAAAAATTTCCTCTCGGCTCTGGGCCGGTAGGGTCAGATCCGAAGTGCCCTTGTCCACTTCGTAATGGTTGCGCAGCTTCACCTGTACGATGCCGGCGCATCACCTTCATCATACTGCCCAACATATCGAAAACAAAATAGGAATTGTTTCCCCTGTGGTGCATGTCGTATGCACCGCACCCATGCACGCCCCGAAAAACATCCACGACACCTTCTTCCGGGACGCCATGAGCCGCAGGGAAATTGCTGCGGACTACGTGCGGCAGTACCTGCCAGAAGGAGTCACGAGGAACCTCATCCTCGAAACCATGACCATTTCCAAGGACACCTTCGTTTCGGGCGGCCAGTCTCGGCACTACTCGGACCTGCTCTACGAGGTGAAGATGCACGGGGGAGGCGAGGGACTGGTCTATTTTCTGTTTGAACACAAAAGCTTCCACGACCGGTTCACAGCCCTGCAACTGTTGCGGTACATGGTCGAAATCTGGGAATTGCGCCGCAAGCAGCGCAGAAAATGTACCGCTCTTCCGCTAATCATCCCCGTCGTGGTCTATCACGGCGGGCCCCGACGCACGTCCGCCCGCATCCGGGACCTCGTGGCGGCGCCCGACGCACGATGCGCAGCTTTCGTGCCGGATTTCGAATTATCCTTCCAGGATTTCTCGCCTGAAGCCGACACGGAGATCAAGGGAACCATCGAACTGCGCCTGCTCTGCTCCTGCCTGCGTGCCAAGAATGACCCTAAGAGCGTACGGCGCGTCCTGGAGATATTTCACCTCCTGCACGACCTCGGCGACGACGCCTGTGCCCTGCAGTGGGTGGCGACCATCTATCGCTACATGGCGGGGACCATGGACATCGAGGCAGAGGTCGTGCAGGATATTGCCCACCGGACACTTTCGACGAGAAAGAGGGACACCGTCATGACGCTGGCTGAAAAACTGCACCAGAAAGGGCTCATGGAAGGGAAACTGGAAGGACGGCTGGAGGGCAGGCTGGAGGGCAGGCAGAGTGTGCTGCAACGCCTCCTGGCCAAACGGTTCGGCGACTCCATCCTCGACATCCGACTGCAGGAGCGGCTTCGCTCAGCCACGCAGGAAGAACTCGACACATGGGCCGAGCGTATCCTCGACGCAGCCACCATCGACGACATCTTCACCGATTGCGCACCAGACTGAGCCGGCGCGGTCGGAACGAGCACGTTTCAACCGGGAGCAAGAACCCGGCGAACACGACACGAATACGAAACCTGAAAAAATCGCGGGCGCAGCCGCCTGATGGCCTGAGCGGCAGCCCCTCCGGCGTCCATGCTTCCGCCGAACGTCTCCGTCCCGGGCACCGGCGCCGAAGCAGCGGCCGTCTTGAACGTCGGCGCCAACGCACCGGCCGATCCAGGCGAACCGGGAAATGCCCCTGCCGCGTCACGGGGCGATCTCGATGGTCTCCTGCCTCTCCATCAGCGGCCTGGCCGCCACTCCGCCGCAGCTGGTCTTGCAGATCTGGTTGAGCCTGAAGTTCAGTACGTATTTCCCGGGCGTCTCGAAGACCAGGCTGGTCACCGGGTATCCGGGTATGATTCTCGGCTTGGGGCCGTCGGGGCTTTCGAGGATGTCCACGTTGATGGCCACGGACTGCCCCGACGGCGGGGTGTAGCCGCCCATGTCGAAGGACGCGGTCATGTCCGCGCCCACGCTTCGCGTCCCCTGCAGGACGAGTCGGCCGCCCTCCGTCCCGGCGGTCCGGTTGCCGCCCGCGACGGCGAGACCGGTCACGCCGAGGCACAAGACAGTTATGAGCACGCAGATACGTCGCATTTTTCCTCCCGAAGCTCGGATTCACCTGCCTTGCTGATACGCCCAAAAAGAAATAAGACAATCCGGTGGGTAGATAATGGGTAGAACGCCTTGCCGGAGAAGAACGCCATGAAGACGCCCGTCACGAACGGCCACGAGGGCCTGCTGCGGCTGATCGAGTCACACCAGGACTATTTCCTCGAAAGATGGACCATCCGCATGGAGGCCGCAGGATATCTGCAGCACACCACGGCCAAGCGCGTAGACTGCATGGTCGCGCTGCAGGAATTCCTGCACCCGATCCTCGCCGACATCGAATCGGGCGGCATTCCATCGGATTTCCCGGAACTGCTCCGCCGCGACAGCGACTGGGAACGCTTCCTGATCGAATCGTCCCGCCGCCACCGGGCGCGCGGCATCACCTTCGACATGTTCCTCGGGTGCTTCAAGACCTTCATCCACAGCCTCCTCGACGTCATCGAAGCCATGGATGCCGAATACGCCCGCAAGGTGGAGGCGCGCAGGCTGATCCGGCTCTACGGCGACGCCCTCGAAGTGCTCTACCTGCAGGACTGGATCCGCACCTTCCCCGATTTCTCGGACGGCAGGCTCGACGACATGAACCGGCTCCTGACCCTGGAGAAATGCCGCTTCGAAAACATCCTGAACGCCACCTCGGACCTCATCCTCGTGGTGGACGTCACCGGACAGGTGGTGAACATCAACGCCGCGGTCAAGGCCGTCATGGACGAGGCGCGCGTGCTGCATCGGCCCATCTGGGAAGTCCTGTCCCTGGAGGGCGACAGCGTCGAGGAACTGCTCCGGTACTATCCCGTCGGCATCACCTGCGAGCTTGCGCCCTTCGGGGAGAACGCCATCTACAAGATGCAGGTCAACCCCCTGAAGTCCGTAAGCATGGCCAGCGACCAGTACATCTTCGTGCTGACGAACATGACCACCCAGGCCCTGCAGCGCGAGAAACTGGAGCGCATCGTCGACGAAAAGACCGAGGCCCTGCGCAGGGAAAAGGCGCAGCTCGAAGAGATGAACATCACCCTGCGCAACGTCCTCAAGAGCGTCGGCCGGGAACACGAGGAGCACGCCAGCAACCTGGCCGCCAAGGTCAACACCCTCGTGCTGCCGGCCCTGGAGCGTATCGAGTCCGAGAACGACCCGGCCATCCGCAAGGGCTACGTCACCGTCGTCAAGGACCAGCTGACGCGCCTTTTGCCCCGCGACTCCGGCGGCATGCCCCTGCTCCTCAAGCTCACGCAGATGGAGATGAAGGTCTGCCAGTTCATCCAGTCCGGCCATTCCAACAAGGACATCGCCGACCTCCTGAACCTCTCCGTGGAAACCATCCAGACCCACCGCAAGAGCATCCGCCGCAAGCTCGGCCTGCACGGCCGCAACATCAGCCTCTATGCCCATCTCAACACCATGGGGCTGGACGCGTCGATGGGTAGTTGAAACTACCCAATATTTACCCTGAATCCCGCCTGTCGGACATGGCATCGCTGACGTACCTGTGATACGGGTACTCTGTACCTCTACTTGTAACCAAGGTACGTCAGCATGTCCGCATTTGCATTTCCCATCATCGAAGCCCTGCGCGACTTCTTCGCCGCATCCGACGCGGACGGCCTGAAGGACGCGGCCGCCCGCATCGCCCGGCACGCCGGGATCGCAATCCCTGCCGATACGGACTGGGCAGCGGCCGAGTACGAGTTCAACCGCCTCTTCGTCGGACCGGCCGCAGTACCGGCCCCGCCCTTCGCCTCGGCCTGGTCCGAAACCGACCGCGCCCTCATGGGCCGGGCGACCATGGAGGCGCGGCAGACATACCACCGCCTCGGCCTGGCCGTGCCCGGAGAGGGCGTCATCCCCGACGACCACCTGGCCTACGAACTCGAAGCCGTGCTGGCCATGAAGTCCATGCTCGCCGCGCAAGCAGGCGAGCCGGACGCCGGGACCGCGGAACTGCACGCATGGTTCATCGGCGAGCATCTGGCGCACTGGATCCCCCCCTTCGTCCGGACAGTCAGGGAGCACGCGACCGGCGGCGGCGTCATCGCCTTGGCCGCGGACGCCCTGTCCTCGTGGTTCGAAAGCGAACGCAATTCAACAGCAGCGCCGCGCCGGGGCTGAAGCCCGCGCGGTCGAGGAGGAGTGACATGTCACACACACCGAGTGGATTGAGCAGGCGGCAGTTCCTGAAGGGGCTGACCATGGCCGGGGCGGCCTCGCTCCTGCCCCTGCGCCTGCTGATGCCGTACACCGCCCAGGCTGCCACGGCATTCAACGCCAAGGATTTTCAGATCTTCCGCAACGCCTGCCCCCGCAACTGCTACGACACCTGCTCCATCAAGACGTACGTCAAGGACGGGGTCGTGCAGTTCATCGAGGGGGCGCAGGAGTCGACCTTCACGGCCGGTGGACTGTGCGTCAAAGGCTATGCCTACCCCCGGCGCGTCTACAGCCCCGACCGCATCAAGTACCCCATGGTCCAGGACGGCCGCCGTTCGGGCAACTGGCGGCGCATATCCTGGGACGAAGCCATGGACCGCATCGCGAAGAAGATCCTCGAGATCAAGGAAAAGGACGGGAGCCTTCTGGGCCTGGGCCTGACCAAATATTCCGGCAACTTCGGCATCACCAACTACGGCGTCGAAGGCATGATGTCGTCCCTGGGCTACACCACCCGCTTCGTGGGTACCCCCTGCTGGCCGGCGGGCATCGACGCCCAGAACTACGACCTGGGCGACATGTGGTGCAACGACCCGGAGGATATGGTCAAGGCCAGGTACGTGATCGTCTGGGGCGCCAACCCCGCCTGGTGTTCGGTGCACTCCATGAAGTACATCCTGGAAGCCAAGCGGCGCGGCGCCAAGGTCGTGGTCATCGACCCCGTCTTCACCCAGACCGCGGCCAAGGCCGACGTCTTCTGGCAGCCCGAGGTGTCCAGCGACGGCGCCCTGGCCCTGGGCATGGCCCGGCACATCCTCGACAAGGGGTTGGTGGACAAGGGCTTCGTGACTGAAAACGCCCTCGGGTTCGAGGAATTCGCCGCCTACCTGCGCGAGAACGTGACCGTGGAATGGGCAGCGGGAGTCAGCGGTATCCCGGCCGAGCAGATCCGCGAGGTGGCCGAGGAATTCGCCACGGCGGACCCGGCGACCATCTGGATCGGCTACGGCATGCAGCGCCACACCAACGGCGGGGCCTCGGTGCGGGCCCTCGACGCCCTGGTGGCCATGACCGGCAACGTCGGCAAGGAAGGCGGCGGAGCGCGCTACGGCCATCTGCGGACCTGGGGCTTCAACTACCACGCCCTCCTCCAGAAGCAGCCCGAGGGCTCCGTGGGCTTCGTCGGCGCGGGCGGCCCCAAGGGCGAGTTCGACTTCACCAAGGGCGAGGCGGCCAGCTACACGGACCGCACCTTCAACATCAACAAGACCGCCCAGGGCATCCTCGACGCCAAGGACCCGGCCATCAGGATGCTGTGGGTGTCGTGCAAGAACCCCTTCGCCCAGGACTTCGACCGGCCCAAGCTCGAGAAGGCCTTCGACACGCTGGAGCTGGTCGTGACCGTGGACCAGTTCTTCAACGAGACCGTGGCCAACTCCGACATCGTCCTGCCGGTGACGACCCTTTTCGAGGAATGGACCGTCAACGTGTCCTACTGGCATTACTGGCTGGGCATCAACGAGCAGGCCATCACCCCCATGTACGAGACGAAGTCGAATATCGAGATCGCGTCCCTGCTTTCAAAGAAGATGAACGCGCTTGCCCCCGGTTCCTGCACCTTCCCGCAGGACATCGACACCAGGGAGTGGATGGAGAAGGAGTTCAACCAGGGCATCTACGACCTCTTCGGCATCACGCACTGGACGGACCTGAGGAACGGCCCCGTCAAGGCACGGCTCGCCTCCACCGCCTCCTGGCACGACATGAAGTTCGGGACCCCGTCGGGCAAGTACGAGTTCCGCTCGGACCTCTGCGCCGAGCACGGCCATGAAGCCCTCCCCAAGTACAAGGAAGGCCGCAAGCCCTACGACGAGTTCCGGTTGCTGACCCCGCACACCAAGTTCGGCCTGCATTCGCAGTTCATCAACCTCGACTGGATGCACGAATACAACAAGGAGCCCTTCCTCTACATGCACCCGGACGACGCGCGCGCCAAGAACATCAAGGACCTGGACACGGTCCGCGTCTTCAACAAGGTCGGCGAGGTGCGCGTCAAGGTCAAACTGACCCGAAACGTCGCCCCGAAGAGCCTCGTCATGTACGAGGCCTGGTTCGGACGCGGCAACGACTTCAACGTCCAGAACCTCGTGGACGACGAGGCCGCGGACATGGGCGCCTACAAGACCGGCGCGCCCGGCGTGGCCATTCACGGACAGTTCGCCAATGTCGAACGGGTCTAAGGAGCGATAGCGATGAAAAAACACTACGCATTTCTGGTTGATTCGGAGAAGTGCATCGGCTGCTTCACCTGCGCCATGGCCTGCCGGAATTACTACCATCAGGTCGAGGGCGTGGTCTGGCGACAGGTCTATCCCCTGGGTGAGCCCATCTACCCGCACCGGGAAAGGGCCTTCTTCTCCCTGGCCTGCAACCATTGCGAAAACCCGGCCTGCCTGAACGTCTGCCCCGTCGAGGCCTACACCAAGCGCGAAGAGGACGGGGTCGTGGTCCATCACCAGGAGAAGTGCATCGGCTGCGGCAACTGCATCCGCTCGTGCCCCTACGGCGCGCCCGTCTACAACCCCGTGGAGAAGCGCGCGGAAAAATGCAGCCTCTGCCACGAACGCCTCGACGCAGGCCTCCTGCCGGCCTGCGTGCAGAGCTGCCCCACCGGCGCGCTGAAGCTCGTGGACCTGGCGACCATGGAGCACGGAAACGAGATTCAATTCCCGGCCGGGTTCCCCCGAAACGAGAAGGTGAACCCTTCCACCCGCTTCATCATGCCCAAAGTGCCGACCCTGGTAAGGAGGTAGCGATGCAATCCATGGAATTGCCACTTGTTCTGTTCACGGTGCTTTCACAGGCGGCCGTCGGGATGGTCCTGATGAGCGCGGTGCGAGGTTTTGCCGGCCATCACGGAGGCAGCGCCCGCAACGAATGGACACTGGTCGTCGGGCTCATGGGCCTGGGCATCGTCGCGTCCCTCTTCCACCTCGGGCACCCACTGGAGTCCTACCGCGCCCTGGCCCATCTGGAAAAAGCCTGGCTTAGCCGCGAAGTCCTGGCCGCAGGCGTCTTCCTGGCCCTGGCGGCGGTCGCGGCGGTTGCGGGAATCGGCA
>DPKT01000278.1 GCA_003542385.1 Desulfomicrobium sp. | reverse complement strand
GGGCAGCGCCATCGAGCAGCACGACGTGGACAGCCTGCTCCACCCCGCCGCTTCGCGCGCCCAGGGCGGGGGGGCCTGCCTGCCCAAGGGCATCGACGCCCTGACCCTGGGCAAGGTGCGCGGCGTGTTCGACCAGACCCAGGAAGCGGGCCTGAGCGCAGAGGACGTGGCAGACCTCATCGGCATCAGCCGCTCGACCTCCCGCCGCTACCTGGAATACCTCATCTCCGAGGGCACCCTCTACGCCGACGCGGTCTACGGCAGCGTGGGCCGCCCGGAACGCCGCTACTTCCGCTGCTGACCCCGCCCCGCCCTTGTCCCTCCGTGCGTGAGCACAATGAGCAAAATCCCCAAAATGGGGATTTTCCTTTTTTCGCTCCAAACGACATTTCCTTCACCGGCCGGCGTATCCGTGGCTTCAGAAACTCGAGGTCCCTTTCACGGCGCACCCGCGCCCCCAACACGATTTTGTTGCAGGAGGAGTCATGAAACGTTTCTTCATGTGCGCAGTCGCCATCGTCGCCATCGCGCTGACCGTCCCCGCGTTCGCCAAGACCGTGCTGAAGCTCGGCCACATCGCCGAGGTCAGCCACCCCTACGCCCAGGGCGCCGACCATTTCGCCAAGCTCGTGGCCGAAAAATCCGGCGGCGACATGGAAGTCCAGGTCTTCCCGTCCTCCCAACTCGGCAGCCAGAAGGACATGACCGAAGGCCTCATCTACGGCACCATCGACATGGTCCTGACGGGCACCGCCGACCTCGGCCAGTTCCAGCCCAAGATGTCCCTCTTCGACCTGCCCTTCCTGTTCAAGGACCGCGCCCACGCCTACAAGGCCCTGGACACCGTCGGCATGGAACTGGGCCAGGAACTCGAGCCGCGGGGCCTCAAGCTCCTGGGCTACATGGAGAACGGCATCCGCCACCTGACCAACAACGTCCGCCCGGTGAAGGCCCCGGCCGACATGGCCGGCCTCAAGATCCGCGTCATGTCCAACAAGATCTACATCGAGACCATCAAGTCCCTGGGCGGCTCCCCGACCCCCATGGCCTTCGGCGAACTGTACTCCGCCATGCAGCAGGGCACGGTCGACGGCCAGGAGAACCCCAGCGCCCACATCTACACCAAGCGCTTCTTCGAGGTGCAGAAGTACGCCTCCCTGACGGCCCACGCCTACGCCCCGGAACCGGTGCTCATCTCCATGATCACCTGGAGCAAGCTTTCCGACGCCCAGAAGGCGATCATCCAGGAAGCCGCCAAGGAAGCCATCGCCTGGCAGCGCGACCTGTCCACCAAGGAGGACAACGAGTACTGGGACAAGATCAAGGCCACCGGCAAGATCGAGGTCATCGAAGTGGACCGCAAGCCCTTCATGGAAGCGACCCAGCCCGTGTGGAAGGAATTCGCCCCCACCGTCGGGCAGGACAACATCGACAAGGTCCTGGCCCTGGGCAACTAGAAACACGTGAGCCAGCCCGTCCCGGCCTCCCGGGGCGGGCTTTGAAGCGGCCATGGCTCGGACATTTCACATTTCAGGAGATTATATGGACAAGCTTCTCAAGGGCGTGCGCTCGGTGCTCTACGGTTTCTCCGTCGTCGCCATGTCGGTCATGCTCGTGATCATCTTTGCCCAGGTCGTGACGCGCTACCTGTTCAACTACACCCCTGAATGGTCCGAAGAACTGGCCCGTTTCCTGTTCGTCTGGGTGGTCTTCCTGGGCTCGGCCCTGATCATGGGCGAGAGCGGCCACCTGGCCGTGCAGTTTCTGCCGGACAAGTTCAAGGGCACGGTCTTCGGCACCGTCCTGGACATCATCATCAACGTCTGCGGTTACGTGTTCATCGGGCTGCTCCTGACCCAGGGCTGGAAGATGACCTCCATCATGACCTTCCAGCGCGCGCCGGGCCTCGATATCCCCATGAGCTGGGTCTACGTCATCATCCCGGTCAGCTGCGTGCTGATGCTCCTCTACCTCTTCCGGGAAACCCTGCGCATCTTCAGAAACATTTCCGGGCGCGGCACCGGACAGGAGGGATAGCCATGGAATTCGTCCTTCTCTTCGTCTTCCTGGGACTGACGGCCCTGGGCGTGCCCGTGGCCTTCGCCCTGTGCCTGGCCGCTGCCACCATCCTGCACTTCTTCATGAACATGCCCCTCGTCATGGTCTCGCAGATGATGTACGCGGGCATCGACTCCTTCTCCTTCATGGCCGTGCCCTTCTTCATGCTGGCCGGCTCCTTCATGTCCGCCGGCGGCGTGACCGGGCGCCTGGTGAACTTCTCCCAGGCCCTGGTGGGCTCCTTCACGGGCGGCCTGGCCCAGGCCGTGGCCGTGTCGGGCATGTTCTTCGCCGCCATCTCGGGCTCCTCCGCAGCCACCACGGCCGCCCTGGGCTCGACCATGGTCAATGAAATGGAGAAAAAGGGCTACTCCCGCGAGTGGGCCACGGGCATCGTGGCCGCCGGCGGCACCGTGGGCATCGTCATCCCGCCGTCCATCACCCTGGTCGTGTACGGCGTCATCGCCGACACCTCCATCGGCGACCTCTTCGTCGGCGGCTTCCTGCCCGGCATCCTCATGGGCGTGTCCATGATGCTGGTCAGCTGGTGGCTGGCCAAGAAGAACGGCCTCAAGGCCGAAGGGACGTTCTCGGTCCCGGCCCTGTGGACATCCTTCAAGGACTCCTTCTTCGCCCTCATGACCCCGGTCATCATCATCGGCGGCATCTACGGCGGCATCTTCACCCCGACGGAGGCCGCGGCCGTGGCCGCCGTGTACGGCATCTTCGTCGGCATGTTCATCTACAAGGAACTCAAACTCAGGGACTTCCCCAAGATCATTTTCCAGGCCGTCATCGGCACGACCATCATCATGTTCCTGGTGGGCGCTGCCAACGTCTTCGGGTGGCTCCTGACCAACCTGCAGATCCCGCATCACGTCGGCGCCTTCGTGGCCAGCCTGACCAACTCGCCGATGCTCTTCCTCATGGCCATGAACATCCTGCTCCTGATCATCGGCACCATGGTCAACGCCTCGGCGGCCGTGGTCATCCTGACGCCCATCTTCCTGCCCGTGGCCAAGAGCCTGGGCATCGACCCGCTCTTCTTCGGCGTGCTGATGGTCTGCAACCTGGCCATCGGCTGCATCACGCCGCCCGTGGGCCTGGACCTCTTCGTGGCCAGCGCCATCACCAAGGTACCCCTGGAGAAGGTCATGAAGGCGTCCCTGCCGTACCTCTGGGCGCTGTTGGTCAGCCTGCTCATCCTGACCCTCTTCCCGCCCATCATCACCATCCTGCCCAAGCTGCTCGCCTCGTAGCGCAGCGCGGAAGGCCAAAAAAAAGGGCGATCCTCTGCGGGACCGCCCTTTTTTTGTTGCAACCGCGATGCAGCTTACTGCAACACTTCGGCCTTTACGATGACCACCGGCTCCACCGGAACGTCGCCGTGCATGCCCTTGGACCCGGTCTTGACCGCGTCGATGGCGTCGACCACCTGCTGGCCCTCGACGACCTTGCCGAAGACCGCGTAGCCGAAATCGCGCACGCCATGGTTCAGGAAGTCGTTGTCGGCCGTGTTGATGAAGAACTGAGACGTGGCCGAGTCGACCTCGCCGGTGCGGGCCATGGCGATGGCGTACTTGTCGTTCTTCAGGCCGTTGGCCGCCTCGTTCTTGATGGGGGCGTGCCCCTTTTTCTGGGCCATGGACTCTTCCATGCCACCGCCCTGGATCATGAAGCCCTTGATGACGCGGTGGAAGACCGTGCCCGAATAGAACCCTTCCTTCACGTACGTCAGGAAGTTCTCCACGGTGACCGGGGCATGGACCGCGTCGAGTTCGAGAACGATGACGCCCTTGTTCGTGGTCAGGGCGACCTTGGGGTTTCCGGCCTGGGCCGCGGTGGCGGTCAGGCAGAACAGGGCGAAAGCGAAGAGAAATGCGCGCATGATGTACCTTCCTTTAAAAGATGACGGCTTCGAACCACCAGATCTCGACCTTGGACTTTCGCCAGCTCCCCTTGGGCAGGCCCGCCTTGACGCAGGTCTGGTCCAGGAACGTTTCCCGGTCCCAGCCCCACTCGGTGGCCACCTGCGGCAGGAGCAGGCCCGAGTGCAGGGATTTGCGGATGTAGAGCCCGTGACGGCCGATCTCGATGAGTTCCGGATCCGGGCAGGGCGTGATGAGTCCCAGGACCGAGACCTCGATGTCCAGATCGTCCAGTTCCTCCGAGGTGAGCGGCGGGAAGCGCGGGTCCTCGAAGGCCGCGGCCCCGGCCATGCGCTCGATGGTCGACACCAGCGGGCCGTTGCCAACGACGTTGCCGATGCAGCCGCGCAGGCGGCCCTGCCTCTTGAGGGTCACGAAGGCGCCGAGTTCCATGTTCAGGGTCTCGGAGGACAGGGCCGGTTTGGGGCCCTCTGCCTGGCCCAGATGATGGGCGATGACGTAGCGGATGAGGTCCGTGCAGAAGCGCTTTTCCTCATCGGTCAGAACCAGCTGAAATGCGTTCATGCCTGACTCCTAACGGTCGAAAGGTGGCTCCAGCGGGGGGTTGGTCCAATGCGGGCCCGAGAACGTCCGGGACGCACCGTCGACGACGACCTTACGGCCCTCGACGTACACGCGCCCCTCGGCGATCCACTGCAGGGCCTGCGGGTAGATGCGGTGCTCCATCTCCAGGATACGCGCCCCAAGGGACACCTCGTCGTCGTCCGCAAAGGCGGGCACCGCGGCCTGGATGACGATGGGGCCGTGGTCCATCTGCTCGTCCACGAAGTGCACCGTGCACCCGGCCAGGCGCACCCCGTGCTCGGCCTGCTGGCGCTGGGCGTGCAGCCCCGCGCAGGCCGGCAGCAGGGCCGGGTGGATGTTGACCACGCGGCCGGCGAAGGGAGTCAGGAACTCGGGCGTGAGGATGCGCATGAACCCGGCCAGGGCCACCCACTCCACGCCGGCC
>DPKT01000307.1:6851-7263 GCA_003542385.1 Desulfomicrobium sp. | reverse complement strand
GCCGCCTCGGCGCCACGGTGCGGCTGCTTGAGCGCAGCGAGTCCGTGGCTGCCTCCGTGCCGACGGACCAGGGTTTCGAGGTCCGCGGAGGGGAGCACAGGCCGGAAGATTTCCAGGGCGCGACCCTCGTCGTGCTGAGCCCCGGCATCCCCCGGACCAAGGTCGCCTCCCTGCTGCCCGAGGGCGCGCAGGTGGTGTCCGAGCTGGAGCTGGCCAGCTGGTTCGTGTCCGAGCCCATCATCGCGGTGACCGGGACCAACGGCAAGACCACCACGACCACGCTCATCGGCCGCATCCTGGAGCGAAACGGGCGCAGCGTCTTTGTGGGCGGCAACATCGGCACCCCCTTGAGCGACTACGTCACCGGCGAGGAGCGGGCCGACCTCCTGGTGCTCGAGGTGTCGAGCTTCCA
>DPKT01000307.1:0-6800 GCA_003542385.1 Desulfomicrobium sp. | reverse complement strand
TGGACTACCACGAGACCATGGAGGAATACCTCGACGCAAAGCTCAGCATGTTCGGGCACATGGATGCTCGCGACCTGGCCGTGGCGCCGCTGTCCATGAAGGAAGAGCTCGAGGGCCGCTCCTTCACCAGGGCGAACCGGATCTACTTCGTGGCCAGCCGGCGGTTCGAATGCCCCGGCCTGCCCGGCGAGCACAACCGCGAGAACATGGAGGCCGCGTACCTGGTCTGCCGGCATTTCGGCCTGAGCGAGGACGACGTGCGCCGCGGCATCGAGGGCTTCTCGTCCCTGCCGCACCGCCTGGAAGCCGTGGCCGAGCATCGCGACATCGCCTTTGTCGACGATTCCAAATCCACGACCACCGACTCCATGATCGCGGCCCTGAAGAGCCAGAACCGCCCCGTGCGCCTGCTGGCCGGCGGGGTGTTCAAGGGCGGGGACCTGGGCGCGGTGTTGCCGCACATCCGGGAACGCGTGCGCGGGATCTACCTGTTCGGGAAGTCGCGGGAAATTTTCGAAGGAGCCTGGGCCGGATGCGGGTTGGAGATCCATTGGGACCCGACGCTTGAAGAGGCGGTTTTCCGTGCCGCCTCCGAGGCACGGCCGGGAGAGTGCGTGCTCCTGTCGCCGGCCACGGCCAGCTTCGACCTCTTCGCCAACTACAAGGAGCGGGGCAAGGCCTTCCAGCGCGCCGTGCGCGAATGGGTGGAGGGAACGGCATGAAGATCACACAGCGCGAGGCCGCGAAGCAGTTCATGAATTACGACGTCATCCTTCTGGGCGCGGTCATCGGCCTGGCCTCCCTGGGACTCATCATGGTCCTGAGCGCCAGCGGGATCATGGCCGAGAAGGTCTACGGCGACAAGTACGCCCTGTTCTGGAAGCAGGTCCTGTTCATGGTCGCCGGGTTCACGGTGCTGATCTTCGCCGCGCGCGCGAACATGGGATTCTTCTACCGCAACACGTACACGTGGCTGCTGGTGGCTGCCGGGCTGCTGATCCTGACGATCTTCTCGCCCTTTTCGACCACGGCGGGCGGCGCCAGCCGGTGGCTGCGGCTCGGACCGTTCTCGGTCCAGCCCCTGGAGGCGGCCAAGATCGCGCTGGTCTTCTACCTGTCCTACTTTTTCGCCAACAAGCAGGAGCTGGTCAGAACCTTCAGCGTGGGCTTCCTGCCGCCCATCCTCATGACCGGCGCCCTGTGCTTCCTGCTCCTCCTGCAGCCGGATTTCGGCGGCGCGGTCTTCCTGTCGGCCCTGCTATTCCTCATGTGTCTGGTGGGCGGGACGCGGATCATCTTTCTTGCCTCGGCCGGCATGCTCGCCCTCGTCTCCGCGGCGCTGCTCGTGGTCAACTCCCCGTACCGGTTCCGGCGCGTCTTCTCCTTTCTCGACCCGTTCAAGGACGCGCAGAACTCGGGCTACCAGCTCGTGCAGTCACTCTACGGCCTGGGTTCGGGCGGCTGGCTCGGCCAGGGGCTCGGGGAAGGCAAGCAGAAGCTCTTCTTCCTGCCCGAGGCGCACAACGACTTCATCATGTCGGTCATCGGGGAGGAACTGGGGTTCGTCGGCATTTCGCTGGTCATCACGCTCATCGGCGTGGTGCTGTGGCGGACGGTCATGATCAGCATCCGCCAGGAGTCCATGCACGACCGCATCACGGCCTTCGGCATGGGCTCGATCATCATCATCGGCGGGCTTCTGAACATGGGCGTGGTCATGGGCGCCATCCCGCCCAAGGGCGTGCCCATGCCGTTCATCAGCTACGGCGGCAGCCATCTGGTGGCGGGTTTCTTTTGCGCGGGCGTGCTCCTCAACCTTTCGCGGAAGGTGAAGGCATGAAGAGGCTCATCCTGACCACAGGCGGCACCGGGGGCCACATCTTTCCGGCCCTGGCCGTGGCCGAGTCCGTGCGCGAGATGGTGCCGGGCTGCGAGCTGCTGTTCGTCGGCGGCACCAAGGGGCCCGAAGGGCAGTGGGTGAGCAGGGCCGGCATCGAGTTCGTGGCGCTGCCTGCCCAAGGTGTGGTGGGGCGCGGCCTGAAGAGCGTGGCCACGGCCTGGTGGCTCGGGCGCAGCCTGCTGAAGTCCTGGAAGCTCCTGCGCTCCTACCGGCCCGACGCCGTACTGGGGTTGGGTGGGTACGCCGGCTTCTCCTGCACCCTGGCGGCCTCCCTCATGGGCATCCCCACGGCCATCCACGAGCAGAACAGCGTCCCGGGCGTAACCAACCGGGTGCTGGCCAAGAGGGTGGACCGCGTGCTGGTCAGCTTCAAGGGGATGGATGCCCCGGCTTTCACGGCGCCCCCGGCCGTGCTGACGGGCAACCCCGTGCGGGCGGAGATCCGCCGTCTGCGGGACGAGGCGCGGGTGCTCGGACGCAATATTCTGGTCGTCGGCGGGAGCCAGGGGGCCTCGGCCCTGAACCGTTTCATGCTGCGGGAACTCGACGGGCTGAAGAACCTGGGCCTGAACATCTGGCACCAGACCGGCAAGGACGAATTCGAAGCAGTGCAGGATGTCTACGCCCGGAAGTACCCGCAGGCGCGGGTGGAGCCCTTCATTTCCGACATGCACGAGGCCTACAGGTTCGCCGATCTCGTCATCTGCCGGGCAGGGGCCACGACCATCGCCGAACTGACGGCCGCGGGCAAGCCGAGCATCCTAGTGCCGTTCCCCTACGCGACCCACGACCATCAGCTGAACAACGCCAGATCGCTGGAGAAGGCCGGGGCGGCCCTGGTCTTCCAGCAGCGGCAACTGGACGAACTGAATCTTTCCGCGGCGGTGGGCGATCTCTTCCAGATGCCCGAAACCCTGGCCAGGATGGCCCGGGCCGCGCGCGACATGGGCATCCCCGACGCAGGCGAGCGCGTCGTGCGTGAATTGATGACTCTCGCCGGCAAGAAGGGCTGAAACAGATGAGCATGAAATCAAAGATCAAGAGAATTCACATGGTGGGCATCGGCGGAGCGGGCATGTGCGGCATCGCCGAAGTGCTCCTGACCCTGGGCTACGAGGTCTCGGGCTCCGATCTGGTCAAGGGACAGGTGGCCCAGAGGCTCGAATCCCTTGGCGCGACGGTGCACGCCGGACACGCCCGCGAGAACGTGCGCGACGCGCAGGTCGTGGTCCGCTCCACGGCGGTGCGCGACGACAACCCCGAACTGGTCGAGGCCCGCGCCAAGGGCGTGCCGATAATCCCCCGGGCCGAGATGCTGGCCGAACTCATGCGCCTCAAGACCGGCGTGGCCGTGGCCGGCACCCACGGCAAGACCACGACCACGTCCCTTCTGGCCACCATCTTCATGGAAGCCGGCCTCGACCCCACGGTCATCATCGGCGGCCGTCTCAACGCCTACGGCACCAACGCCATGCTCGGCCAGGGCCGCTACCTCATCGCCGAGGCCGACGAATCCGACGGGTCCTTCCTGTGCCTGCTGCCGCGCTTGTCCGTCGTCACCAATATCGACGCGGACCATCTCGATTACTACAAGGATCTCGACGAGATACGCGATAGTTTCGTCGATTTCATGAACAGCGTCCCCTTCTACGGATTGAACGTGGTCTGCGGCGACGACCCGGGCGTGCAGTCTGTGCTGCCGCGAGTGCGCCGGCCGGTGCTGACCTACGGGTTCGAGGAGGGCAACGCCCTTCGGGCCGAGATCATCACCTGCGAGGCTGGGTCGCGCTTCAGGGTCTACAATCGCGGCGACCTCTGGGGCGAGGTCTCCCTGACCCACCCCGGGCGGCACAACGTGCTGAACGCCCTTGCCGCCATCGGCGTGGCCATGGAGGCGGGCGTGCCCAAAAAGGACATCATCCGAGGCCTTGGCGCCTTCGGTGGGGTCGGGCGGCGCTTCGAGCACAAGGGCGAGCGCGGGGGCGTGCTCGTGGTCGACGACTACGGACACCACCCCACGGAGATCGCCGCCACCCTGGAGACGGCGCGCCTGTGCTACCCGCACAAGCGCCTGGTGGTGGCCTTTCAGCCCCACCGCTTCACCCGGACCAAGGCACTGTTCGGCGAATTTTCCAAGGTGTTCGAAGGCGTGGACCAGCTGCTGCTGACGGAGATCTACCCGGCCAGCGAATCCCCCATACCCGGGGTCAGCGGCCAGAGCCTGGCGCAGGCCATCAGGCAGGTGACCTCGACGCCGGTGCAGTTTTTCGAGGACTTCGCGTCCATGCAGGCCGCGCTGGGCGGAATCCTGCGTGAAGGCGACCTTTTCCTGACTTTGGGCGCGGGCAGCATCTGGACCGTGGGGCAGAACTATCTTGAGGGAAAGGAATAAGGACATGAGCACGGCCGTGCTGGGCAAGAAAGTACGCAGAAACGTACACCGCAAGACTGAGCGCCGCAAACCCGTCGAGACGGGCGCGGTGGTCGGCGGCGTCTTTCTTGGCCTGGGACGTACCGTGTTCGCGCTGACTCAGTGGATGCTGGGCATTTCCGTTGTGCTGGCGGTCAGCTTCGCCATCCTGCTGTCTTACCGCTGGGTCACGGCCCACGAGTTCTTCGCCCTGACCAACCTGCACATCGAGGGCGGCCGGCGTCTGAGCACCGAGGAAATCGCCGTTCTGGGCGGGGTGCACGCGGGCCAGAACGTGCTCGGCATCAACATCGCCGAGGTGCAGCGCCGCATCGCCGCCAGCGAGTGGGTGGAGAGCGTGTCCGTGACACGGATCCTGCCCGACGGCCTGACCATCGAGATCAGGGAGCACGAACCCGCGTTCCTGGTCCGCCGCGACGAGCAGCTCTACTACGCCGACGCGAGCGGCCAGCCCATCGTGGCCGTGGGCGTGGAGAAGTTCATCTCCCTGCCACTCCTGGAGAAGGAGGAAGGCGTCCCGGTGGGGACGGGCGTGCGTCGGCTGCTGGAGGAGGTTTCGCGGAACGCGCTGCCCTTCGGCATGAGCCAGATTGCCCTGCTGCGTCAGGACAGCGCCGAGCAGTTCAGCATTTTTCTGGAAAGACCGAGGGTTCTCGTACAGTTGGATGGGACGGATCTGCGCGCCACCCTGGCGTGCCTGGGCAAACTGTGGGCCGATCTGGACGGTCGGGGTGAACTCGGCCGCGCGGCCCTGATGTTCGTCACGCCGGAGCGGGCCTGGGTAAGGCTCACCGCGGATCAAACACTCTAGGATTTCATGCCGGCCTGCGCCGGGAGACGAGGGAAAGTATGGGCAAGTCTGAATTGATCGTCGGTCTGGACATCGGAACGACCAAGATATGCACCGTCGTGGGCGAAGTGGGCACCGACGGGGTGGTGGACATCATCGGCATCGGCACCAGCCCGTCCACGGGCCTGCGCAAGGGCGTGGTGGTCAACATCGAGCAGACCGTGCAGTCCATCAAGAAGGCCCTCGAAGAGGCCGAGCTCATGGCCGGCTGCGAAATCCGGGCCGTGTACGCCGGGATCGCCGGCAGCCACATCAAGGGCTTCAACAGCCACGGCGTCATCGCCGTCAAGGGCGGCGAGGTCACGGCGCGCGACATCGAGCGAGTCATCGACGCGGCCAAGGCCGTGGCCATCCCCCTGGACCGCGAGGTCATCCACATCCTGCCCCAGGAGTACATCGTCGACGACCAGTCGGGCATCGCCGATCCCCTGGGCATGGCCGGCGTGCGCCTGGAGGTGAAGGTGCATATCGTGACCGGCGCGGTGACCAGCGCTCAGAACATCGTCAAGTCCTGCCACAAGTCGGGCCTCGACGTCGAAGACATCGTGCTGGAGGCCTTCGCCTCCTCCAAGGCCGTGCTGACGGACGAGGAGCGCGAGATCGGCGTGGCGTTGGTGGACATCGGCGGCGGCACCTCGGACATCGCCATCTTTCACGGCAATTCCATCAAGCACACGGGGGTCATCGCCCTGGGCGGGACCAACCTGACCAACGACATCGCCTTCGGTCTGCGCACGCCGACCCAGGCGGCGGAAAAGATCAAGATCAAGTACGGGTGCGCCCTGGCCGAACTGGTCAGGAAGGACGAGATCATCGAAGTGCCCAGCGTCGGCGGGCGCGAGCCGCGCAAGCTCACCAGGCAGGTCCTGGCCGAGATCTGCGAGCCGCGCATGGAAGAACTCCTGGCCCTGGTGGATCAGGAACTGATCCGTTCCGGGTACAAGAAGCTCATCGGCGCAGGCGTTGTCCTGACGGGCGGCGCGTCGCGCATCGAAGGGATACAGGAGCTGGCGGAGCAGGTCTTCAACCTGCCGACCAGAACGGGCTCGCCTGCCGGAGTCGGCGGGCTCAAGGACGTGGTGGACAGTCCCATGTACGCGACGGCGGTGGGACTTTTGCTCTACGGCGCGGAAAAGCACGGGCGGGACAACAAGATCCGCATCCGCGACAAGAACATCTTCCACTCCATTCTGGCGCGCATGAAGAAGTGGTTCGCCGACATCAGTTGAGTGGCATCGGGGACACGGGGAAATCGGAGACAGGGAACAACGTCAACGTTTTAGGGGGAAGTATGGATTTCCTGGAAATCGAACGCGAAGACAATGCATTGATCAAGGTCATCGGCGTGGGCGGAGGCGGCGGCAACGCTGTCAACAACATGATCAAGGCCGCCATGCAGGGCGTGACCTTCATCGCGGCCAACACGGACATGCAGGCCTTGAAGCACTCCAAGGCCGAGTTCAAGATCCAGCTCGGCGACAAGCTGACCAAGGGCCTGGGCGCCGGCGCCAACCCCGACATGGGGCGTGACGCGGCGCTGGAGAGCCAGTCCCAGATCCGCGACGTGCTGGGCGACTGCGACATGGTCTTCGTCACCGCCGGCATGGGCGGCGGCACCG
>DPKT01000220.1 GCA_003542385.1 Desulfomicrobium sp. | reverse complement strand
GGTCAGTTTGTCCGGAATGCGCAGCGAGCGGGACGAGCTGCCGTGACTGCGGGACCTCGGGGCTTAGTTTGGCGGCGAAGAAGCGGTTTTTGATGGTCTGCACGAATTCCGAATTGCCGAGAATGGCGGGCAGTTTCTTGAGCGAAAAGACTCTTTCGATGTTTTCGTCGTCATCGCTGGCCATGAAGCGGCGGTATTCGGCGCGCGCCTTGACCTGGTCGTCGGAGAATTGCGCGAGAAGCGGCCCGGTGTGCAGCCATATCCACGAGTCTCCGCGATGCAGATAGCCGAGATGACTGCTCCAGGGGTGCTCTTCCAGTGTTTTGACCATCCCGGCCTTGAGCGGATTGTGGTGGATGTAGCGGATCAACCCCTGCAGATATTCGTCTTCCCCGACCAGGATGGCCTTGTACCTTCCGCGGAAAAGCTGCCCGTCCAGGCCGTGCCGCCGGTTGAACCACTGCGTGTATACCCCGCCGAGATGCCGCATGGCGCGGGCTAGGTTGCCTTCAGGAGTCTGGAGCAGCAGATGGTAATGGTTGGGCATCAGGCAATAGGCTGCGACGCCCAAGTGGAACATCTCCGACGTGCTTTTGAGTAGGCCTGTGAAGGCCTTGTAATCCTCTGGGTCGCGGAAAATGACTTCCCGCCGCCGGCCGCGGTTCATGACATGGTGCCATGCGCCTTCGAATTCGATTCTGAGTGGTCGTGCCATGGGTGTTTGGTAGCGTCGATGGCTGGTTGAGTCAAAGGAAGATTTGACCCCTTTTGGTTGAATTATAGATCTATTTTTTTAAGCTTCAATATTCGGTAGTGAATTTTGCAGTAGCCCTCTGCTTTGGCGGAGGGCTTTTTTGGGCAAAGGGGCACCCATCAAATGACTGAGGTCAAGAGAAAGTGCTCCTTCGGGCCAGAAAATCAGGTTTTCTCGCCTCGGACAAATCCACTGAATAAAACCATGGATTTCTTTGCTTTCTGCCTTTCTCGAATTATCAGCATTGCGTGTCGGCGTATTTCGCCGCACCAGTCACCCATCAGGATCTAGGCCGCTGGAGCAGCCCCACCGTCTTGCGACGGTCAGATAATCTTCGAACCCACGCCATGTCCAAAGTGTTGTTACAAATCTCATGGTTGTGAACCAACCCATTGTTGGCTCATGCCGTGGTCGGCGAAGCAAAGTCATCCGAAAAGCCGGAAGCGTTGGCAGCCAAGCAAATCACCTTGTTCTACCACGCCTGATGCCGGTTCCCCACCGCTTGCGAACCAGTGCAAGGGATTTAACGGATCGCTAGTTTTCGGCCTACTCGACCTCGATTTCCAACCCCTTCAGATACGCCCCTTCCGGAAAGGCCAGTTCCACCGGATGGTCCGGGGCCTGCGTCAGCCTTCGCACGATCCGTCCGGTGCGCCCTGCATCCAGGGCTGCGTCGGCCACGATTTTCTGGAACAGGGTGTCCTCCATCAGGCCCGAGCAGGAGAAGGTGAAGAGGCGGCCTCCGGGGCGCAGGAGGTGGAAGGCGCAGAGGTTGACGTCCTTGTAGCCGCGGGCCGCGCGGGTGAGGCTGGCCTTGGAGTCGACGAACTTGGGCGGGTCCAGGACGATGAGGTCGAAGGTGCGGCCCTCCTTGCGCCAGGCGCGCAGGATCTGGAAGGCGTCACCGCAGACCGTGGTCATGGAATCGGGGGCGAAGCCGTTCAGGTCGCGGTTGCGGACGGCCAGTTCCAGGGCCGGGGCCGAGGCGTCGAGCTGGGTGACGCTTTTTGCCCCGCCCCGAAGTGCGGCCAGGCCGAAGCCGCCGGTGTAGGAAAAGCAGTTCAGGACTTCGGCCCCGGCCGCGGCCCGGCCCACGGCCAGGCGGCTGTCGCGCTGGTCGAGGTAGAAGCCGGTCTTGTGGCCGCTTCTGATGTCGACCAGGAGGCGCAAGCCGTTCTCGCGGATTTCGACCAGTTCCGGGATTTCGCCTTGCACGGCTTCGATTCGCTCGGCCAGCCCCTCCTTGGCCCGCACATCCACGTCGGAGCGCTCCAGAATCGCGTCGTCCGGAAACAGCGTGCGCAGCGCCTCGATGATCTCAGCCCGCCAGAATTCGGCGCCGGCCGTCAGGAGCTGGAAAACGAGAACTCCGGCGTAGCGGTCCAGGATGAGGCCCGGCAGGCCGTCGGATTCCGATTGCACGAGGCGCAGGGCGTCGCTTTCGGTTTCGAGCCTCCGGCGTCTGGCTGCGGACTTGCCGATGCGGCGCAGGAAGAATTCGGCATCGACCCGTTCGTCCGCATCAAAGGTCCAGACCCGGCCCTGGATCTGGGATTTGGGCGAGAAGGCGGCCCTGGCCAGCCACTGCCCGTTTTGCCCCAGAACGTCGACGGTCTGCCCTGATTTGGGGCGGCCCTTGACAGAGGCCACCGCACCGGAAAAGATCCACGGATGACGCCGGAACAGCGATTTTTCCCGGCCCGCGGCGATGATGAGCTGTTGGTCCACGATGATGTCCTTGATGCGCAGGGGGAACCCCCGCAGTGTGAGTTCCTGCGCGCCATGGACGGGCAGGCGACCGAAAACATAGGTCAAGCCCCGGGGGGCGTCCACGGGAAAAATGGCGCCACTGGCGCCGCTGGACCCGCCAATTTCTGGCGACGGGTTTCTGCTGGGCATTTCCTTTGGCTGTGTTCGTAAAAATTGT
>DPKT01000338.1 GCA_003542385.1 Desulfomicrobium sp. | reverse complement strand
GACTACGACATCAACGACTACAAGAACAAGTCCGAGCTCACGGCCCAGAAGCTCTTCACCGCCGTGACCACGGGCATCCGCTCCTTCCGGGACCTGCAGGCCATCGACCGCAGCCGCCAGGGCCTGGAGGACATCATCACCGCCTCGGCGGACCTTTTTCGCTCGAGCTGCCTGGAGCGCTTCGCCCGCGGGGTCCTGACCCAGATGACCTCGCTCCTGCGCCTGGAGGAGAGCTCCATGTACCTGGGCGCGGGTTCGGGCTTCGCGGCCCGGGACAGGGAGGACGACTTCGTCATCATCGCGGGCACCGGCGATTTTTCGGACATGAAGTCCCGGCTGGCCAGCGAGGCCCTGGACAGGCAGGAACTGGAACTGGTCCGCAGGGCGGTCGGAGCCGACGACTGCCTTTTCGACCACGAGTGCTATGCGGGCTGCTTCGGCATGGACAGCGGGTCTCGGCATGTCCTTTTCCTGCGGATCAAGCGCGGCCTCTCGGAGCTGGAGCAGCGCCTCGTGCATATCTTCGCGGCCAACGCCGCCGTGGCCTTCGAGAACCTTCTGCTCAACCGGGAGATGACCGAAACCCACCGCGAGGTCATCTTCACCCTGGGTGAGGTGGTCGAGAACCGTGCCCTGATCGAGGGCCTGCACGTGCACCGGGTGGCCGAGATGGCCCATCTGCTGGCGTGCAAGGCCGGCCTCGACGAGGACGACTGCGAACTGCTGCGCCTGGCCATGCCCATGCACGACGTGGGCAAGGTCGCCATCCCCGACCGCGTGCTCCTCAAGGCCGGTCCCCTGGACGAGGCCGAGCGCCGCATCGTCGAGGAGCACCCGCGCCTGGGCTTCGACATCCTGAACCGTTCCGGGAACCGCATCATGCAGGCCGCTGCGCGCATCGCCCTGGAGCACCAGGAGTCCTGGGACGGCAGCGGGTACCCGGCGGGCCTGAAGGGCGAAGACATCCACGTTTTCAGCCGCATCGCGCGGGTGGTGGACGTGCTGGACTCGCTCTTGAGCGAGCGCGTCTACAAGAAGCCCTGGAGCGCGGAGGACGCCCTGGCCCATCTCCGGGAGCAGCGCGGCCGGCAGCTCGACCCGGTCCTGGTGGACCTGCTTCTCGGGCACCGGGAGGAGTTTCTGACCCTGCGGGAGAACATTCTTCAGCAGAGCCGGGATGTTGAAACGGGAGAGCGCGAAAAAAAATCTTGACCGTCCAGCCCCGTTCACCTATCAAGCCCCTCTGCCTGGAGGGGTTCCCGAGTGGCCAAAGGGAACAGACTGTAAATCTGTCGTCGAACGACTTCGGAGGTTCGAATCCTCCCCCCTCCACCAGCCGACCACAACCCGCTTCCGAGCGGGTTTTTTCGTTTGCGGCGTCGGGGCGATGATCGGCCCTTCGCGTCGCGTCCGATGAAGCGGTCCTGTCCCGGATTCTCTTCTGATTGCGCGTCCGAGGCTGGACGAAATCCCGCGGATATGTGATTTTCCCGCGAAAGGAGGCCTCCCATGTTCGTACGCACCCTCTTCGTTGCCACGCTTCTTTTGTGCTTTTCCGGGTTCTCGGCGGCCGCGACGGGATATGCCGATCCCGTGCACGGCGCGCGCGGGATCGTTTACGGCGAGTACCAACTGCATGTCGCCAGCGACCCGGTCCCGGGCGAGGCCAACGCGGCGGTCCGCCTGGATCTGACTCTGGCCGACCCGAACGGGGCCACGGTCACGGATCTGGACCCGGCAGTCGCCCCGGAACTGGCCATCGTCCGCCTGGGGCTCGACGTGTTCACGCTCATGCGTCCGTCCATGGGCGCGGGGGGCGTGTTCACCATGAACCTGACCTTCCCCGTGCCGGGGACCTATTTCGTCTACCTTGGTCTCACGCCGCTGGGCGGTCGGGCCGTCACCGCCATGGCCGAACTGCAGATTGCGGGCGCCGCTCCGGCGCCGCTGCCCCTTGAGGTGCACGTGCCGGGCAGGGTGGCGAGCGAGACCCTGGGAGCGGACATCACCGTGGAAAAAACGCCGACCGGCCATCGCATAGACCTCGGCCTGATCCAGCCCGACGGCTCCCCGCTGACGGACGTGGACATGGCCTCGGGCGATCTGGTCATCCTGAGCGCGGATGGAAAGGAATATTTCCACGCCCGCCCGGCCCAGGCCGAAAACGCCACCTCCGCCGCATTCGAAGCCGCCTTCCCCCGCCCCGGCCTCTACAAGGCCTGGGCACTGTTCCAGGGCGCCGGCAAGGCCCTGGAGCTGCCTTTCGCGCTGGAGATCACGGATTGACCGGGGGAGCTGCCGCTGGCCGGCGCGCCCGGTCCCCGCTGTTCCCCTGACGCCCGCCAAGCCGCGGACGGCTGCGGCTTCACCAGTCCGTTCGGGTAGCGCAGCCGACGGGTGCATGCTGCGCAATCCGATTACGAATCTCAAGAATCAAAGAGCTGTATCCCGGCTGTCCGCAATGGTGATTGCGGGCAGCCTTTTTCGTCCGCGAACGAGACACGAAAAAACCCCGCCGAAGCGGGGTCGTCAGTCGTGTCCGGTTCTCCAAGCCGGTCCCGTCTCCACGTCAATGCGGGTGAGGGCGCACCAGGGGATGATTTCGGCCAGGTCATAGTTGCCGAACGCTTCCGGAAGGCAGGTCCCGGGATCATGCGCCGTCGCGACGCCAATCCAGGACGTGATAGCCCCATCCGGGCAGATCGACATACAGGCCCCGGTCGCGTATCTCGCCGCCGTCGCGGAGGTATGCGGTCCCGTCCAGATCCTCCAGACGCCATGTCGCATCTGCGACGTCATCCCCGAAACCTGCGACCAGACCCTGGGCGGGCGCGGGGGAGAAGTTCACGACCACCAGGCACCGGGCCGCGTCCGTTTCCCAGACCCAGGCCAGGAGGTTGTCGCAGGTCGTGTTGTCGGGCCAGCCGAGGCATTCCAGGAGGCGCCATCGGCCGCTTCTGCAGCCATTGTCGCGCAGGCGGTTCAGCAGGTCGCGGTAGAAGGCCAAGAGCTCCCCGTCGGGCTCCTCGTCCGGGCGGCGGGCCAGGAACACGGGCAGGCG
>DPKT01000078.1 GCA_003542385.1 Desulfomicrobium sp. | reverse complement strand
TCTGGGACCTGGCCCAGGGCGAGGTCGACGAGGCGGAGATCGGCTGGTTCGCGAGCCTCGTCTTCGAGGACCCGAACCCCGACCAGATGGCAGCCCTGGGACGCAAGCTCCTGCAGACCAAGACCCATTTCAAGTTTTCGCCCCCGGCCTTCGAGATCTACTCGCAGGAGACCGTGGAGCGACGCCAGGAGGAGCTGCGCAAGGCCCAGGAGCGCGAGCGCCTGGTGGGCTTCGGCCAGGTTTTCCTCAAGGGGCTGTGGGACGCCTTCTGCAAGCGCCGCAGCGCCCTGCCGGAGCCCGACGAGGAGCAGACCGCGCGCATCCGCGACCTGCTCATGACCCGCCTGTGCAACCCCGACGACCGGGACTCGGACGCCCTGTGGAAGACCATGACCCAGGGCCTGCCCGAGGAGCCCCATCTGGCCCTGTTCCTGGCCCAGGCCTGGGGCATCGTGCCGGCCCACTTCAATTTCCACCTCTGCCGCGCGCAGTACGACTGGGAGCCCGGCTGGGCGGAACCCTTCGCCGGGGCCGTGGAGGCCCAGAAGGAACGCGTCCTGCTGGGGCGGCAGGAGCCCATAGCCGAGATCGTGACCATCGACTCGGCCACGACCCAGGACATCGACGACGGCTTCGAACTCACGCGCGGCGAAGACGGCTTCCGACTGCGCCTGGCCCTGGCCTGCCCCTGCCTGGAATGGGAGTTCGGGAGCCCCCTGGACCGCGCCGTGCAGCACCGCTTCAGCTCCCTCTACCTGCCCGAGGGAACGAGCCACATGCTGCCCGAGGAACTGGGGACCCGCTTCTTCAGCCTCAACGCCGGGCAGGACCTGCCGGCCCTGGTCATCACCTTCGACCTCGACCCCGAGGGCGACCTGCGGGGCTTCGCGCCCGAAGTCGCCTGGGTGCGGGTCGCGGCCAACCTGACCTACACCGGCGTGGAAACGGACATCGCCGAGGGCGCGACCGGCATGCTCCGCGACGCCCGGGACCTGGCCCACCTGCTGCGTCAGGCGCGCATCTGCGAACACGCCGTGATCATGGACCAGCCCGACCCGCGGGTCGTGCTCGACGGCGACCCGGCCAACCCGCAGGTCGGAATCGCGCAGAGCCCGTCAACTCCCGAGGCGCAGACCATCGTCTCGGAATTCATGATCCTGGCCAACAAGGCCATGGGCGCCTGGGGCCTGGAGACGGGCACGGCCCTGCTCTACCGCACCCAGAACATCACCCTGCCCGCCGAGAGCGCCGGCGTGTGGAGCGAGCCCACGGACATCTACCGCATCATCAACAACATGGGCCCCTCCATCCTGGAGTGCGAGCCGCGGCGCCACGCCACCATCGGGGCCAAGGCCTACGCGCCCGTGACCTCGCCCCTGCGCCGCTACTCGGACTTCATCAACATGGCCCAAATCGCGGCCCGGCTCACGGGCCGGGGGCGGCTCCTGAGCCAGTCCGAGCTGGAAAGCCTGCTGCCGGTCCTCTCCAGTCGATCGGAACTGGTCGGCCAGGTCCAGCGCATGCGCCCGAGATACTGGAAATACGAGTATTTCAGGCAGAATTTCAAGAAGATGCGCTGGTCCGGCGTCATCGTGGACCCGGGGTCCGTGCTGGTGACCATCGCCCTGCCGGAGCTGCAGCTCTTCCTCAAGGCGCCGCGCAAGATCTTCGGCGACAAGATCCGGCTTGGACAGCGCTTCGCCATCCGCATCGGCAAGGTCGATCCCCTGAACAACGAGATCAAGATCGTCGAAGCCTGGGAAGAGGAATGAACTTGTCCGGCCAACGGTTTTGCCGTAGTGAAATGCGGCACATGGCATCCGCCAAATCCAAAGACCAAGGAGTGAGAACATGGTGACAATATTCTGGCTCGCGATCAGCTACCTTCTGGGAGCCATGCCCTTCGGCCTTCTGATTTCCCGCACCTGCTGCGGCATCGACCCCCGCGAAGAGGGCAGCGGGAACATCGGCGCCACCAATGTAGGCCGCCTGTGCGGCACGAAATACGGAGCCATGACCCTGGCCCTGGACGTGCTCAAGGGGTTCATCCCCGTGCTGCTGGCCACGAGCTTCTCGGATTCGTACTTCTTCCTGACCCTGGTCGCCACGGCCGCGGTCTGCGGCCACATGTTCTCGGTCTTCCTGCACGGCAAGGGCGGCAAGGGCGTGGCCACATGGGTCGGCGCCTTCCTGGCCATTTCGCCCTGGGCGGTGATCATCTGCGGCCTGGCCTTCCTGGCGGCCCTGTACTTCTACAATTTCGTGTCCCTGGCCTCCCTGGTCATGGTGGCGCTCATGCCCGTGATCCTGCTCTTCCAGGGCCTCTTCGGCGCCATCCCCATGGCCCTGGTCCTCATGGCCCTCATCTTCTGGAAGCACTCGGAGAACATCCAGCGCCTCATGGCCGGCACGGAGCACCCCTGGAAAAAGAAGGAATAACCGGATTTTTTGCGGATCGACGCCAAAGCGCGGAAGCCTCAGGGTTTCCGCGCTTTTTCGTTTTCAGGGCAAGGACTAGAGCAGCGCTTTGACGCGTTCGACAAGGGGGGCGAGGGAGGGCCGCTCTATGGCGGAGATGAAGACCGCGTCGGGATGGACGAAGGCCAGGGCCTCGCGGGTCTCCTCGGAGATGCGGTCGACCTTGTTCAGGGCCAGGACGCGGGGGATGGTGTCGATGGACAGGTCGCGCAGGATGGATTCCACGGCCTCGAGCTGGGCCTCCATCTCCGGGTGCGACGCGTCGGCCACGTGCACGAGCACGTCGGCGCCCTCCAGCTCCTCCAGGGTGGCCATGAAGGCCTCGCGCAGGTCGGCCGGCAGATGGCGGATGAAGCCCACGGTGTCGGTCAGGATGATCTCGCGGTCCTCTGGGAAGCGCAGGCGGCGACTGGTGGGGTCCAGGGTGGCGAAGAGCTTGTTCTCGGCCAGGACGTCGCTCTGGGTCAGGGTATTGAGGAGCGTGGACTTGCCCGCGTTGGTGT
>DPKT01000221.1:8996-9597 GCA_003542385.1 Desulfomicrobium sp. | reverse complement strand
CCAGGGCCACGGCTTCGGCGGCCGGGCCCGAGGCTTCCTGACGGATGACCCGCTCGCCGCACAGGTCGGCCACCAGGCCCGTCATGGTCAGGGTCGATCCGGACAGGGTGGCGAAGCCGGCGATGGGCACCTGGCAGCCGCCGTCCAGACCGAAAAGGAAGGACCGCTCGGCCTCGACGCAGGCTCTCGTGGGCGCATGGTCGAGGAAGGCCAGCAGTTCGTCCAGCTCGGGCCGGTCGGTACGGAACTCGATGCCCAGGGCTCCCTGGGCCACGGCCGGGAAGAAGGACGGCGGGGCCAGTTCCTGCATGTGCGGCGCGTCGAGGCCCAGGCGATTGAGCCCGGCCATGGCCACGATGATGGCGTCGAACTCGCCGGCCATGAGCTTGCCCACCCGGGTGTCCAGGTTGCCGCGCAGGGAGACGATGCACAGGTCCCGGCGCAGGCCCATGAGCTGGGTCTGGCGGCGCAGGCTGCTGGTCCCGACGCGGGCCCCGGCCGGCAGGGAGGCGATGTCAGGGTAGTTCGCGCTCAGGAAGCAGTCCGTGGGCGCTTCGCGCTCGGGGATGATGCCCAGCTTGAGGCCCTCGGGCAGTTCGGC
>DPKT01000221.1:3053-8941 GCA_003542385.1 Desulfomicrobium sp. | reverse complement strand
CCTTGCCGCCGATCTTGGCCAGGGGGACGTCGAGAATCTTGTCGCCCTTGGTCTTGATGATGTTCAGCTCGATGTCGATGCCGGGGTACTGGGCCTTGAGGAGGCCCGAAATGTGGTGTGCCTGCCACAGGGCGAGCTTGCTCCCGCGGGTGGCGATGCGAATTTTCTTCATCAATGATCCTTTGAAGTTAACCGCAACTGGAGCAGTTGCCGCCGCTGCAGGAACCGCAGCCGCTCTTGCCCCTGGTGGTGATGGCGCTCGCGCTGGGCGAGCCCGCGACGATGGGGCCTCC
This sequence comes from Desulfomicrobium sp., assembly GCA_003542385.1. Lineage (GTDB taxonomy): Bacteria > Desulfobacterota > Desulfovibrionia > Desulfovibrionales > Desulfomicrobiaceae > Desulfomicrobium. The sequence goes on along the minus strand of DPKT01000221.1, from coordinate 8,648 downwards.
GGTGCGGAAGACGCCCCGGGACATGAGCTTGGCCGTGTCGGCGGAGCCGCAGGCCGGGCACGCGGGCTGCTCGCCGCCCAGGACGATCTCCTCGAACTCCTTGTGGCAGGCGTTGCAGACGTATTCGAAGATGGGCATATGTCCTCCTTTACGGTTGTTCCGAGCCCAAGAAAGGTTCGAGTTCGGAAACCGCCTCGAAAAGATAGTAGTCGATCAGACCGCAGAGCAGGTGGCCGATGGCCGCGTGAATCTCCTGGACGAGGGGCGTCCTGGTGTCGGGGACGATGAGGGCGTGGTGGCAGTGCCGCGTCATCTCCCCGCCGTTGCCCCCGCCCAGCCCCACGGTCACCAGTCCGTTCTCCATCCCGAGGCGCAGGGCCTCGTTGACGTTGGCGCTTTTGCCCGACGTGGAAATGCCGACCAACACGTCGCCCGGCCGCCCCAAGGCGCGGACCTGCTTGCTGAAGATCTGCTCGAACGAATAGTCGTTGCCGATGGCCGTCAGTGCCGAGGAGTCCGTGGTCAGGGCGATGGCCGGCAGGGGCGGGCGCTCCATCATGAAGCGGTTGACCAGCTCGGCCGCGAAATGCTGGGCGTCGGCCGCGCTGCCGCCATTGCCGCAGAAAAGGATCTTCCCCCCGCCCGTGAGACACAGGGCCATGGCCCGGGCCGCCTCGGCGACCTGAGAGGCGTGGGCGGCGAAAAACGCCGTGCGCAGCGCGGCTCCGTCCTCCGCGTGGGTCGTGATGATCCGCAGCACCTTGTCGGTCATGGCCTGGCCCTCCCCTCATTCGTTGAACAGGACCATGGTTTGTAAGTTCCCACCTGCCCTTTGGCAAGGGTTTCTTCCCCCGCCTTCGACGACAAGTTATACAGAATTGTAAAACAGCGACCGGAAGATTCGCGAAGCTTTGACAATTTCGGAATTCGAACCCCCAAGGCTTTCAATCCACCACAAACTCAGGCTCGGAGCGAATTAACGCAGCGCAACGGCTCCCAACTTCGTCGAAAATTCGCCGCCTCATCCAGACCCGACAGGGCACGATGATTGCACAATCAAACCGCATCTAAGGGGCTCGAATCACGCGCTTCTTTGCGCCGCGCCGCAACTTCTTACAAAACGGGGTGCACTCCCCTCAAATACCTTTCTTTTTTTGGTTTTCTCATTTAGAAAACCGTCACTTTGTAACACTTACTCATGGAGGTTGTTTGTGAAGAAATTTGCTCGTGTTTTCCTGACCCTGGTATGCGTGCTGCTCTTTACTGCGGCCGCGGGGGCCGAGACCATCAAGCTTGGCTTCAACATCCCGATGACCGGCGACATTCCCAAAGTGGGTGAGATGGCAAAGCAGTCCGCCGAAATGCTCAAGGAGCAGGTCAACGCCAAAGGCGGCCTGGACGTCGGCGGCAAGAAGTACCAGCTCGAATTCGTGTACGTGGACAACGAGACCAAGCCCGAGTCCGCCGTCAACGCGGCCCTGAAGCTGATCGAAGGCGAGAAGGTCCTGGCCATGGTCGGCCCCATGGGTTCCGGCCGCGCCGTCCCCGCCGGCGAAGTGGCCAACAACCTCAAGACCGTCATGCTCGCCCCCTGGTCCACCAACCCCAAAACCACCCTGGACCGCCCCTACGTCTTCCGCGCCTGCTTCCTGGATGACTTCCAGGGTCCCGTGGCCGCCAAGTTCGCCACCAACCAGCTGCAGGCCAAGACCGCGGCCGTCCTCTTCGACGTGGCCCAGGACTACTCCAAGGGCCTGTCCGAATTCTTCAAGAAGAGCTTCGAGGAGCTGCACGGCGCCGGCGCCGTGGTGGCCTACGAAACCTTCACCACCAAGGACGTGGACTTCTCGGCCCAGCTGACCAAGATCATCAAGGCCAAGCCCGACGTCCTCTTCACCCCCCAGTACTACAACGAAGTGCCGCTCATCGTGCGCCAGGCCCGCGAACTGGGCTTCAAGGGCCCGATCCTCGGCTCCGACTCCTGGGGCTCCGCCGAACTCATGGGCCTGTGCGGCGACGACTGCAAGGGCCAGTATTTCGTGACCCACTACGCCGCCGCCGGCGCCAAGGGCGCGACCAAGGAATTCATCGACAACTTCAACGCCAAGTACGGCCAGATCCCGGATGACGTCGGCGCCCTGACCTGGGACGCCACCAACATGGCCCTGGCCGCCATCCAGAAGATGGGCGCCCTGTCCGGCGACCTGGCCAAGGACCGCGACGCCCTGCGCGCCGCCCTGGCCTCCATGAGCGGCTTCGAAGGCATCACCGGCACCATGAGCTACGACGGCAAGAGCGGCGACCCCTCCAAGTGCGCCGTCATCGTCAAGATCAACGACGCCGGCGAGTTCACGTTCCACGAGACCGTCTGTCCGTAACCCTGGCTGACTTCCGGAGGGCGGCCCGCCGCCCTCCGGCCTTGAGACATTCCAACCGATTCCGGACCCGAACATGCTCGAAACTTTCATCCAACAGGGCATCAACGCCCTGCAGCTGGGCAGCTATTACTCCCTCATCGCGCTCGGGTACTGCCTGGTTTACGGCGTGCTCCTGCTCATCAACTTCGCCCACGGCGACATCTTCATGGTCGGCGCCTACATCGCCTTCTTCTGCGCCACGGCGCTCATGGGCAAATACGGCGTCCTCGACGCCGGCATGTCCGGCTGGATCGTGCTCGCCCTGACCGTGCCCCTGACCATGCTCCTGACCTCGGGCGTGGGCGTCTTCATCGAGCGCGTGGCCTACCGCCCCCTGCGCCTGAAGGGAGCCAACCGCCTCTACGTGGTCATCACGGCCCTGATGATGGGCATCGTCCTGGAGTACGGCAACCTGGCCATGCTCGGCGCCACCCGCAAGTCCTTCCCGACGCTTGTGCCCCGGGCCATCTTCGAGATCGGCGGGGCCACGGTCACGAGCCTGAAGCTGGCCGCCATCTTCACCAGCTTCGCGGTCTTCGGCCTGCTGCAGTGGATCGTGACCCGGACCAAGATCGGCATGGCCATGCGCGCGGTGTCCTTCGACAAGTTCGCGGTGCCCCTCATGGGCATCCCGCTGGACATCGTCATCATCTTCACCTTTTTCCTGGGCTCCTCCATGGCCGGTCTGGCCGGACTGCTCTACGCCATGAATTTCCCGGTCCTCGACCCGTTCATGGGCGCCCTGGTGGGCTGGAAGGCCTTCATCGCCGCCGTCGTAGGCGGCATCGGCGACATCCGCGGCGCCTTCATCGGCGGGTTCCTGCTGGCCTTCCTGGAGGTGGCCGTGGCCGCGACCTTCAGTTCCGAACTGCGCGACCTGATCTCCTTCACCATCCTGCTGGGCATTCTCTCCTGGAAACCAACCGGGCTCTTCGGCAAGCCCAGAACCACGAAGATCTGAACCATGAGTCCACGCCTCACCACACCAGCGGCGCTCTGCGCCATGCTCCTGGGCCTCGTCGCCATGACGCAGACCGGCCTGCTTGGCCAGTACGCGCAGACCTTCCTGTGCACCATGGGCATCTACATGATCCTGGCCGCCAGCCTGAACCTGGTCAACGGCTACATGGGCGAATTCAGCTGCGGCCACGCCGGCTTCATGGCCGTTGGGGCCTACACGGCCTCCATCGTCGGCGTCATCCTCTTCGTCGGCGACGAGCACTTCGGCCCGGCGCTCCTGCCCATGAGCCTCGCCCCAATGGCCTTCCCGCTCATCCTGGCCGCGGGTTTCGCGGCCGCGGCCCTGGTTGGCCTGCTCGTCGCCATCCCGTCCTTCAAGACGCGCGGCGACTACCTGGCCGTCATCACCCTGGCCGCCGGCTACATCGTCAAGAGCGCCCTGGAGAACATCGAGATCGTCGGCGGCCCCAGAGGCTTCATGGGCATGAAGAAGGTCGTGCTGGCCATCGAGGAGAGCTTCAGCGTGCCCTGGATGCTCGTCTGGATCTTCATCGGCGTCGTACTGACCGTCTGGCTGCTGCGCCGCTTCGTCTACTCGACCTACGGCAAGGGCGTCATGGCCATCCACCAGGACGAGGTCGCGGCCGAGATCATGAGCGTCAACACCAACCACATGAAGCTCGTGGCCTTCATGCTCTCCTCGGGCCTGGCCGGCCTGGCGGGCGGGCTCTACGCCTACCTCATCGGCTTCGTGAACCCGGCCTCCTTCACCATCCTGCGCTCCACCGAGTGCCTGGTCATGGTCTACCTGGGCGGCATGGGATCCCTGACGGGCTCCATCCTGGCGGCGGGCATCTTCACCATCCTGCTGGAATTCCTGAAGCCCCTGGAGCAACTCAAATGGGTGGCCATCCCCATGCTCCTCATCGTCCTCATGCAGTTCCGCCCCGAGGGTCTGATGGGCAACCGCGAGCTTTCGGACATCTTCCCCAAACTCAAGCGCTTCTACAGGTTCAAATGACATGGCCCTGCTCGAAATAACCGACCTGACCCAACGCTTCGGCGGCCTCCTTGCCGTCAACGAGTTTTCCGTACGCCTGGAGGGCCGAGAGATGTGCGCCCTCATCGGGCCCAACGGCGCCGGCAAGACGACGGTCTTCAACCTGGTCAGCGGCTTCTACCAGCCCACATCCGGGTCCATCAAAATCGGCGGAGTCGACACGCGCGGCATGAAGCCCCACCAGGTCACGTCCCTGGGCGTGGCCCGGACCTTCCAGAACATCCGGCTGTGGAACGACATGACCGTGCTCGACAACATCAAGGTGTCCCAGCACTATCGCCTCGGCTACAGCCTCGTGGACTCCCTGCTGCGCACCCGGCGCTACGCCGACCGAGAGAAGGCCATCGACCACGAGGCCATGGAACTCCTGGAGTTCATGGGCATGCGCGACCTGGCCGACGAGGTCCCGCCGAACCTGCCCTACGGCACCCAGCGCAAGGTCGAGATCGCCCGCGCCCTGTCCATCAAGCCCAAGCTCCTGCTGCTGGACGAACCGGCCGCGGGCCTTCCGTCCACCGACGTGGTGGAACTGATCAAGCTGGTCGAATGGATCCACAAGGAATTCGACCTGGCCATCTGGATGATCGAACACCAGATGACCGTGGTCATGAGCCTGTGCCAGTGGATCAAGGTCATCGACTTCGGCGCGACCATCGCCGAGGGCACGCCGGAGGAAATCCGCAACAACCCGGAGGTCATCAAGGCCTACCTGGGAGATGAGAACATCTGATGCTTTCCGTCACCAATCTCAAAGTCAGATACGGCAACACCGAAGCCCTGCACGGCATCTCCTTCACCGTGGACAAGGGCGAGATCGTGACCCTCATCGGCGCCAACGGCGCCGGCAAGACCACCACCCTGCTGTCCATCGCCCGACTGGGTCCGCCCGAAGGCCCCAAGATCATCGAGGGCGACATCACCTACAAGGGCCAGAGCCTGCTCCCGGTCCCGCCGCATGAAATCGTGTCCAAAATGAGCATGGCCCTGGCGCCCGAAGGCCGGCACATCTTCGGCAACCTGACCGTCGAGGAGAACCTGACCCTGGCCACCTACGCCCGCAAGGATATGGACAACGTCAAACGCGACTACGAACGCGTCTACGAACTCTTCCCGCGCCTGGTGGAGCGGCGCAGGCAGCGCAGCGAGTCCCTGTCCGGC